>NZ_JBHIPD010000005.1:0-114924 GCF_042195865.1 Bartonella sp. AP36NXGY
CCAACTCAATGATTGATCATCTCAAATTGCGATTTTGAGCAGAAAAGAAAAAGAGGCTTTAAATGATCTTTGAAAGGTCTTTGAAGACCCTTTGAGAACACCTTAAAAACTCTTTGAAAAAAAATAAATTGGTACAAAACCTAGTGGCAAATTATACAAAACCTGCTGGCAAGCTACACAAAACCTGCTGGCAAGCTACAGCTACACTGCTGGCAAACTACACACACAATAAAAAAGTAATGGTAGCGGAGGAGGGATTTGAACCCCCGACACAAGGATTATGATTCCTCTGCTCTAACCTACTGAGCTACTCCGCCAAAATAAGCAATCATAATTGTCAATAATTACATCTTTTGCGGATATAAGGGGTAGAATAGTAAGATGTCAAGCATCGTTTTTAAGCTTTTCTCTTGTCATTCTATTTTATCCTCGATATGTAAAAGTGTAATTTTCATATGATAAAGTAAGGTAAGGCATGAAAATGGTGCCACGTGTAGCGGTTTTAGGATGCGGTCATTGGGGTGAAAATCATATACGGACACTCCACTCTCTCGGGGCTTTAGCAGCAGTTTCTGATATTGATAATGATCGTGCTGCTAGTTTTGCAACACTGTATGGTGTAGAGGTTGTTACACCAGATGATCTTTTTACTCATCGAGATATTGATGCGCTGGTATTAGCGTTGCCGCCACAATTGCATACGCAAAATGTGCTCCGTGCTGTTAAAAATGGTAAAGATGTTTTGGTGGAAAAACCAATAGCCTTGAATGTTTCTGATGCTAAACGCCAAGTTCAGGAGGCTGAGGCCTATGAGCGAGTTTTTATGGTGGGCCATATTTTGCGTTTTCATCCAGCTTTTGAAAAAATGTGTGAATTGGTGAAAAACGGAGATGTGGGAGATGTGCGATATATTTATTCTCATAGATTAGGCTTTGGAAAATTTCACACACACAGTGATGCTTTATGGGATCTTGCCCCTCATGATCTTTCAATGATTTTGGCGTTGACAGGATGTGAACCTTCCGAAATTCGCGGTGAGGGGGCTGCTGTCGTTGATCAGATTTCTGATTTTTCTCATATTCATATGATTTTTCCAAATGGTGTGCGTAGTCATCTTTTTACTTCACGCTTGAGTTCTTATCGTGAGAGGCGTTTAACTGTTGTTGGAACAAAGGCTATACTCGTTTTTGATGATATGGAACCGTGGAGTCGTAAATTGGCAATGCACCATTTTGCCGTTTGGAAAGAAAATCAAGAGTGGGCTTTTAGCATGGATGAGCTGAATTACATTGATGTTTGTGAAGATTTGCCGCTTACTTGCGAATTACGGCATTTCCTTCATTGTATTGAAACGCGTCAATCACCTCGTACAAATGGTGATGATGCTGTTGCTGTTTTACGGATTTTAACAGCTGCTGATGTCAATTATGATAGATAAAAGAGATAGGTAGCGCTTTTGCATTCTTGTGATGATCAATGGAGTTAATATGCAATTCATCGACCTTGGGGCGCAGCGTGCGCGTATTGAAGATAAAATTAATTCTGCAATTGCGCATGTAGTCGCTAGTGGTAAGTATATTTTGGGGCCAAAAGTAACAGAATTTGAAGAGAAATTGGCAGAATATCTTGGCGTTAAACATGTGATTGCATGTGCTAATGGAACAGATGCTTTGAAGATGCCTCTTATGGCTAAAAATATTGGTCTAGGGGATGCTGTTTTTTGTCCTAGTTTTACATTTTCAGCAACGGCTGAAGTGGTTGCTTTGGTGGGGGCTGAACCTGTTTTTGTCGATGTTTTACCTGATACATTCAATATTGATGTTGAAAAACTTTCTCACGCTATCGAAATGGTAAAAAAAGAGGGACGTCTAAAGCCAAAGGCTATTATTGCCGTTGATTTATTTGGGCTTTCTGCTGACTATGTGCAAATTGCTCAAGTGGCTGCAAAGGAAAATCTTTTTGTAATTGAAGATGCTGCTCAATCTATGGGGGGGAGAAGCGATAATACTATGTGTGGTGCTTTTGGTGATGTGGCTGCTACAAGTTTTTATCCTGCAAAACCATTAGGATGTTATGGTGATGGAGGCGCTATGATGACCAATGATGATCATTTTGCAGAACTTTTACGCTCTATTTTGTTTCATGGTAAAGGTGAAACGCAATATGACAATGTACGTATTGGTATGAATTCGCGCCTAGATAGCATTCAGGCTGCAATTTTACTAGAAAAGTTTGCGATTTTTGAAGATGAAATGGAAAAGCGTGTAGAAATTGCTCAACGCTATTCCAATGGCTTAAGAGATATTGTTACAGTTCCAGAAATAGGAGAAAATATTCGTTCTGCTTATGCACAATATACGATTAAGGTAAAAGAACGGGATAAATTAAAAGATTTTTTACAAAAAAATTCTATCCCTACAATGATTTATTATAAAACTCCTTTACATCAACAGCCAGCTTATAAACACTTCCCTTATGTAAAAGATTCCCTTTCTGTTTCAGAGTCTTTAGGAGAGTGTGTTTTAAGTTTACCAATGCATCCTTACTTGACACAAACGGATCAGGATATGATTATCAAAAAAATAAGAGATTTTTATCACTCTTGAGAGCGTGTTTTTATCCTTAAAATTATGGTCAAAGCTTTATTGGTGATCCATCTTAGAAGGTATTTTTTGTTAGAGTGTGTGGCCAATGTTTTGGTATTATTTCCTTTCTAGGACCTATGAAATGTTGTCCTTTAGAGCGGTGATATGATTAGAAAGTGAAGCTTCTAGACAAGAAGATATTTTTTAACAGAACGGTATGGGCTAAGAAACTTTGTCCTTTAGCTTAGCAAAAAAGTCACGTTTAGTAAAAAGGATTTGGGTTATGAAAGTTACAATGAACCTTTGTTGATTTTACTCTTCATTTAAGGTGTTTTAAAAGATAACTTATTTAACAGGGCTTTTGGAGAGAAAAGTTATTTTTTGGCGAATACGTGATGCTAGGTCATTTTTGCTTTTGGATTTTTGAATCAATGTGTTGATGGGTGATGTATTCCCCTCTTGTAGCGCTATTTGAGCTGCCAATGTTGCTGCAAGTTCTTTTGTTTCTTCTCGGAGTTCTTCTAGCAATTGGTGGTTGGCGGTCGTGTCCAGCTCATGAGTTTGGATTTTTTGTAAGCGTTGCTGATAGTGTGCGACTTTTTCACGCATCATTTGTCTTTCCTTTGGAAGTGTATAGTGTGGCGATATTTTGTTTGATTGCTATCGCTTCTTTGGTGAGAGTATCTTTTGTGGGGAGGCATAGCCGATAAAATTGTTCTGTTACTTGGCTCAGTTGTATTTTTTGTTGGACATATTTTTTTTGCAAAAATTCGTACTTTTGTTGGTTGTTTGCTAATTCTACAGCATGTTGTGCACGAAGAAAATCGTGATTTGCTTCTATTTCCGCGAGTGATAATGGCATTTTCGCACAAACATCTTTATACGCAAAATGAACGGCTTTACGCCAAATAAAAGGAGATAAAAGCACCAGTAACCAGGAAGTGAAAGCAACTCCAAGTATAAAAAAAAGAAATGATTGAATAAGCATAATACCCCTTTTCAAATAAGAAACCGTTTAAAACGGATTCCATGTCGGTCTATGTGTTAATTTTAAATATCCTATATTGATACCAAGGCGTGCGCCGACTCCTGTACGTATTGGGATTAACAAGGTATTGTGGTATTTTAGGACATGAAAACCAACACCTGCAATTAAATAGGCCGAACCTGAAATACCACCATAGCGTCTCCATAAATTATTTATGCCATTAAGATTGTAAACTAAGATCATTAAACGGGAGCCTTGGCCGCCAAAATCCCATCCTACTGAGGGACCTTGCCAAAAAACTTTATGTTGACCATAGCTTTTGGTAAAAACCATTCCTTCGCCATAGGTTAATCCAGCAAAAAAGGCACCAGAAGCTTCTTCTCCTAAAATATAGGCATTGGGATAACCGTATTTTGAAAAAATATTTTGAATTGCAACAGCCAGACCACTGGCTGTTTTTCCAAAAAAAATATGACCAGAATCAATAATTTCTTGGAGTGAATAATGAGGTTCGTTTTGCTCTATTGGTTTTAGTCGAGCTTGTGTAGTGTTTATGGTGATGAATAAAAGGAAGATTAAAGATATAATATTTTTGTACCAGTATTTGAGCAGAGAGAGAGCCATGGAGTTTTCTCCTTTTATTAGTGATAAACAAAAAGATAATATTAGAATTTTCATTCTATTCAAATAAAAAATAAGATATAAGGTTATTTAAATTCTTGAATTTATTTCTGAATTTTTTAGCATGATTGTTAATGTTTCCTATTATGCATCAGATGTTAAGAGTTTTTCTTTAAAATAAAGTTTGTTTTTTTGAATCTAGGAGTTTTCAATCATTATGACGTTAGATATTTCTTTGAAGCCTATGGATCTTGCTGCTTTGCTTTGTAGTCGTATTTGCCATGATTTGATTTCACCTGTGGGGGCTATTCAAAATGCAATGGAGCTTTATGATGAAGGAGGAGCTGAAGAAGATGCTTTACAATTGGTGCGTTTATCCGTTGCGAGTGCTGCTGCACGTCTACAATTTGCGCGATTGGCTTTTGGTTTTGCTGGTGCAAGTGGAGGACAAATAGATACACGGACTGCAGAGCAGGTTGCTCAACAATATATGAAAGAAGAAAAAGCAACTTTAAAATGGCAAGCTTCTTCTTTATTGTTAGAAAAAGATGAAGTTAAACTTTTGCTTAATTTATTATTGATTGCAAACGCAACAGTTTCTCGTGGTGGTGAAATTGTTGTTATGATTTTGCAAGAAGAAAATAAACGTTCTTTTCGATTTGAGGTTTTCGGTAGAACTCTCCGTATACCCCCTCATTTTCTTGCGTTATTTCGTGGAGAAGTTCAAGAAGAGCTTATTGATGCACATGTCATCCAATTTTATTACACAATGTTACTTGCTCAGATGACAAAGATGAAAATAAATATTGATGAAAGTGATGGTTGTATTGTTTTAGAAAGTGTAAAAAAGCTTTGAATAAGAGAGAAGCGCTTAAGCTGTGTTGGGAAAAGTGGCTTCGATTGAACTTATGAGCGATAAGGTTATATGTGTAAATTGGGTGTGGTTACTTCTTAAGCTTTAAGCGCTTTCTATATGAGATTTTTAGTGTGCGAGTTCTCTACTTTTAACAGAGAAAAGATCTCGGAAAAAATCTCGGCCCGCTACACTCCGAGATTTTACAATGTGCATGTTCACTGCTTAAGCGGTTTTTCGTACGTTCTCTTCAACTGGATCACGTAATACATAACCACGTCCCCAAACTGTATCAATGTAATTTACACTGGAAGAGACTGCTTCCAATTTTTTCCGCAATTTACAAATAAAAACATCGATAATCTTTAGTTCTGGTTCATCCATTCCACCATAGAGATGATTGAGAAACATTTCCTTGGTAAGGGTGGTACCTTTGCGTAAAGAGAGAAGCTCTAACATTTGGTATTCTTTACCGGTTAAGTGAACAGGGCGCCCTGCAACTTCGACAGTTTTTGTGTCAAGGTTAACGGTGAGATCTCCGGTAACAATAACCGATTGTGCATGTCCTTTTGAACGACGAACAACTGCATGGATACGTGCAATGAGCTCATCCTTATGAAAAGGCTTCGTCATATAGTCGTCTGCTCCAAAGCCAAAACCACGAACCTTGTCTTCAATGGCATTCATACCAGAAAGGATTAGGACAGGAGTTTTTATTTTTGCCAACCTTAGAGTCCGCAAGACATCATACCCTGACATGTCAGGCAAATTCAGATCAAGCAAAATGATATCATAATCATAGAGTTTTCCTAAATCGATACCTTCTTCACCCAGATCAGTGATATAAACATTAAAGTTAGCCGACTTTAACATCAACTCAATGCTTTGAGTAACTGCTCTATCATCTTCAATTAATAATACGCGCATTTTAGATCCCTCACTTTGCTCCTTCACGAATCATAAGGAGCATTTCTATTTTATATCAGTTAGCAAAACCACTGTTATAAAAACAATTCATTAAATCAAACACTTATAACAAAGCGTTTATGAACATTTCAGTAGTACGCGTAACAATCACTACTAAATTCCCCACTATCCATGATAGTGGTTAACAAAATATTTTTATTTTTGAAAGAGGCTACAAAATTATTTTAGAAAAATCCTATATTTTTTAACATAATAAAAAAGGAGGGCTTTTTCTATAAACTTTAACTTAAAAAAATTTGTAAAAGAGCTTTATAAATTACTTTTTTACAATTTCAGTGTTTATTTACTGAGCTTTAAACCTCTTCAGTTTATAATGGGGGAAAAGTTAAAGAAATAGTTATTGCTCTTTAAAGCAGATTGTATTTTCAGATGCTTTAATGCAAGGCAAAAATTATTATAATTTCAAGTTAATAGACTGTTTTTGTCGGATAGATATATAACTAAGAGATATTTATTGGGTGTGAATGCGAGTTTTGAGTTGGCGCAATCAAGGAGTAGTGAGTATGAAGCCACGAGAAAATATGGTGCGATTGAGGATGTTTCAAGTGCGTGGAAAGCGCCGTGAAATTGCACAGCTTGAGATGATGATCGCAGAATTTGAACGAATGGTGTTAGAGTTGGAAGCACAGATTACTCATGAAGAACGTAAATCTGGAAACAATGATGTTCACCATTTTGCTTATTCTGCTTTTGCGCGTGCAGCGCGGCAAAGACGTGATAATCTGATCAATTCAATTCGTGATTTAGAACTTCAAAAAACAAATGCTGAAATTGCTCTCCATGAAGCTAATACAGAGCTGCAACGTGCACAGCTTTTGGAAGCACGAGAAAAGAAGATTGCTGCGGATGATAAGGATATTTTGATTCAATCTAATTCAATGGTTGGCTAATTTAATGGCTGGATGATAAAAGCAATTATTGAAAAATCCATTCTTTCAGGTTTATCTTTTGGATATAGTATAAAACAGCCAAACTTTTATCAAGTTTGGCTGTTTTATAGATTGCTTTATGTTATTAATCAATGGCAACTTAATGCCTGTAGTGTTGAATCTTGGTCGTTCGTAATCCCGCTAAACCGTGTTCATCGATTAAACTTTGCCATGAAAGAAATTCTTCTACAGTCAAAGTATAACGGTGGCACGCTTCGTCAAGACTTAACAATCCACCTCTGACAGCCGCAACAACTTCAGCTTTGCGACGAATCACCCAGCGCCGTGTTGTTTGCGGCGGTAGGTCGGCAATTGTAAGCGGACTTCCATCTGGCCCAATAACATATTTCATTTGTGTTTTTATCAAGTTGCTCATTCGTATCCTCTACCTTTAGTCAAGGACTTGATTCGTTTATAGAGCATGAAATTTAAAAAAGAGCTAAAAGCGCTGAAAGAAAAAATTAATAAAGTGATTGGGTATGTAAAAAGAAGCTCAAGTTGAAGTGTGTAGAAGAGATTCTTGCAATATTTTACCGGATTTTTCAAAAGAGAAAAAAGGTTTTCTCCTAAACGATTACCATTATGCCTTATTTCCATCATTCTTTTTTTGTTTGCAGCAGCTTTTAAGAAAGTAATGCCTATGGTTGTGGAAAGGATAAAAAAATAATATAAAGACAATCAATCGCGTAAAAGTGCTAAAGAGCGTGCATCAGAATGTCAACATATGGCTAGCCATTAAACAGAGCATTAAATAGAGAACGAATACATGTTTTTAAACAGTCTTGATTTACCAGGACAACCTGAGGATTCTCGCATTGTTGTTGCAATGTCGGGGGGGGTTGATTCATCGGTTGTTGCAGGTCTTTTGAAAAAGGAAGGGTATAATGTTATTGGCATTACGTTGCAGCTTTATGATCATGGGGAAGCAACGCATCGGGTGGGGGCGTGTTGCGCAGGACAAGATATTGAGGATGCACGCCGCGTTGCAGAAACACTAGGAATACCGCATTATGTTCTTGATTATGAAAAGCGCTTTCGCGAAGCTGTTATTGATCCTTTTGCAGAAAGTTATGCTCATGGAGAGACCCCAGTACCATGTATTGCATGTAATCAAACGGTTAAGTTTGCTGATTTATTAACAACGGCACGCGAATTGGGAGCAGATGCTTTGGCTACGGGACATTATATTCGTTCGCGTTCCCACGGAGCGCATCGAGCACTCTTTCGTCCTCTCGATAATGATCGTGATCAGAGTTATTTTCTCTTTGCAACGACACAAGAACAGATTGATTATTTGCGTTTTCCACTTGGTGACCTTCCAAAAGCCCGCGTTCGTGAAATGGCAGCAGAAATGGGCTTTGTGGTTGCCAATAAGCATGATAGTCAGGATATTTGTTTTGTTCCACAAGGAAAATATTCAGATGTTATCGCAAAACTGCGTCCAGAAGCAGCTAATCCTGGCGTTATTGTCCATATTGATGGAAAGATTTTAGGTAAACATTCGGGAATTGTTAATTATACGGTTGGTCAACGTCGTGGTATTGGGGTATCAACGGGTGAAGCGCTTTATGTGGTTTATCTCGATGTGGAAAATGCACGTGTTATTGTTGGACCGCGTGAAATGTTAGAAACGCATAAGCTTTTTTTACGTGATGTGAATTGGCTTGGTGATGAGTCGTTAGATAATTTCCCTTCTCAAGGTATTGAGGTGGCTGTAAAGGTGCGTTCAACGCGTCCTCCTCACCTTGCGCGCTTACATTATAAAGAAGGTATTTTTTCCGTTGATTTATTGGAATGTGAAAATGGTGTGGCACCAGGGCAAGCTTGCGTTCTTTATGATGGAAATGGTCATGAGGCGCGTATTCTTGGGGGAGGATTTGTAACACATTCAGAACGTGCAGCCGATACTGAAATGATGTTGAAGCGCGTTTTATGTAATCTCGAAACAAAAGATTCTGTTTCCTCAGAACTAAAAACAACAGCTTTATAAAGCATAGTAAATTGATTTATAATGATATTTTTTAATCTTAAACTTGAATGAGAGACTTCCGGAAGATTTTCTCATTGAAAGTTTGTTTTATGATTGAATCCATCAAAATTATATCTTTTACACGTCATAAGCGGGGTTAGGGTGTGGAAAGTGATGATAAAGAAAATGTAAAAATGTTTTTTATCAATGCTTTCAAAGGCTAGGGAACGGCAATATTATTGGAGACTGATAGATAACATACAACATTGGGTATGTTTTATAACTTGAAGTGTTATCATCTTTAGTGGTCAAAGTTGGTAAAATGAGCAAGTGCAATACCTGAGGCTGTGGCAACATTAAGGCTGTCAAAACCGTCAGTCATGGGAATACGTAAGGTGTTTGATTGTTGTAGTATATGGGGTGGTAAGCCATCGCCTTCTGTTCCAAAAATAAGTGCCATTCTTTTGGTTTTGTTGGCTTGCTTGAGAGTGTGTGAGGCAGAAGGGGAGAGTGCATAAAGATGAAAGTTTTCATCGTTTAGAGCAGCTATAATGTCATCTATATCAGCGTTTTGCGTATAGGGTACTTTTAAAGCAGCGCCGGCAGACACTCTTATTGATTTGCGATAAAGTGGATCGCATGAGGTTTTGTCGACAATAATGCCATTACTGGCAAAGGCTGCTGCATTACGAAAAATTGATCCCATATTATCGTGATTCGAGATACCACATAAAACAAGAATCAAAGCTTTTTCTGGAAGATGTTGTAAAAAACTTTGTAAGGGTGGCAGTATTTTGCGTTTACCAATACCCAGAACACCACGATGAACATGGAAGCCGGTGATATTATCCATAACTTTTTGTGGAACGCAATAAATGGGACATAGAGGCTGTGTTTTTTCTAAAAGCGGTAGAAGTCCAGAGAGACGGTTTGCTACGATGAGCAGTGAGATGGCAGAAAACTCTTTCGAATGTAGTAATGCGGACAATGTTACTTTGCCTTCAGCAATAAATTGATGTTGCCGTCCAACAAGATCTTTTTCACGGATATTATGATAGGCTTTTAGGCGTGGATCATCTGTTTCATTGATTGTTATGATATTCAAATGCATGCGAGATTTTTAGTGCTTTTTTCTTATGATTTCCAGATGTTAGAATTTGTTTTATTTAAAAAGAAGAGATAAAAAAATATTTTTTAAAACTTATGGTAGAATTTATGTTGACAATATACAACCATAGGTATAATGTAAAAATACTGATACGGAATCATATATTTTTCTTGTATCGGGTGCAGTATCTTGGGTCCCCGCTATTTCCCAAGTTCTGTATGCCCTTAATTTCTAAGGGAAAAGAATCTGGGTCCCCAATGCCCAGATTCTTTTTTTTGAGGGTAATCATTGTTATTCTTTTTATATCTAAATTTTTTAGTAAATCATATTTTAAAATCCAGTTGACCTGTAAAATTACCGTAGAGTGCTAAGATATTTTTTCTAAGGTGCAAAGATGGCTTATAGATGGGTTATAATGCACATCATAAGACTGAAAAATAATGCATGATCATGATAGATTTGAGCAAAAACAAGTTTTTCGTTTATGAGAAGTGAGATGGCTTTAAGTTATTCAGAAAACGATTAATAATGAAGGTTATGTGTTTGATTGCTCTTGGGAAAACTCTTCTTTCTATTATTTTCTCTCTTCTTTATTTATTGGTGCTGTTCGTGTAACTGAGCAGTTTTTACGATAATAATGGTGAGCTGAGGCGTTTATTGTATGATGAAGCTTCTGTAATATTGAGGAAAGATCGTCGTTATGCCAAAAGTATAATGATATGGTTGAAAATATTAATTCCCTATTTCGTGAAGAAAAGGATGAGGTTCATGGATGTAAAAATCAATATACAAAGCTTAACTTTATACTCTATTTTTATTGCGTGTATTGTTTTTGCTTTGAAATATTGGGCATATCACATCACAGGTTCGGTTGCACTTTATTCTGATGCATTGGAATCAATCGTTAATATTCTTGCGTCATTAGCAGCATGGTGGGCTGTTAAAGTGAGTATGAAGCCAGCAGATCATGATCATCCCTTTGGGCATCATAAAGCGGAATATTTTTCCGCAATTCTTGAAGGGGTACTCATTATTATTGCGGCAATTGTTATTTTAAGAGAAGCATGGATAGCTCTTTCTACCGTTAAATTGTTGCAGAAGCCTGGAATATGGCTTGCTATTCATCTTATTGCAACTGTCATAAACTGTATGTGGGGAATGGTTCTTATTGGACAGGGAAAACTCCATCGCTCACCGGCTCTTAAAGCTGATGGAGTACATTTTATAACTGATGTTTTTACGTCGCTTGCAATTTTAATTGGTTTGATTGCTGGTTTTGTCGGAGGATGGGGAGCTTTAGATCCAATTTTAGCGATAATCGTTGCCGTTAATATTCTCTTACAGGGCTGGAAGGTGATTAGAAGTGCTGTTCAGGGATTAATGGATGTTGGCGTTGAATTGAATGAAAGCATGCGGATTCGGGAGCTGATTTCTGCAAATGCATCGGGTGCGCTTGAGGTCCATGATTTACGGACGCGTGTTGCTGGGAGGGTTACTTTTATAGAGTTTCATTTGGTTGTGCCTGCTGTAATGCAGGTAGGAGAAGCACATAAAATTTGTGATAAAATCGAAGCTGTTCTTCAAAAAGAATTTGATAATGTGCGTATTTCTATTCATGTCGAGCCTGAAGATGAGGCAAAATTGCCTCCCGGTACAACGGTGATCCCTTTTATATAAAAAGATTTTTTCAAATTGTCTGTTATGTTATAAGGGCTGTTTTTTTATGATGGGGTGATTCATACCTCTCGAAAATACAATGATGCTCTTTTGTTGATTTAATTTTTGCATCAATCAAGTATACAAGGTTAAACAGAGTATTTAAGGCAAGATTTATTCTATTTCGTTAAAACACTGTCATTTAAGGTGTGGTGAGATAAGGCATATAAAATTTGATCTATTAAGTGTTTTTAGAGTATGGAGTAAATATTCAAAATAGGACTTGCCGGTGTATTCTTTTGTAAGTGAATCTCATGAAATGGTTAGCAGCTTAAATCCATTTAAGAAAACGGATCGTTTACAGACTGTCGGGAGTAGATGTTTCGTTTCTTAGGGCGAAGAGGAGTGAAGCCTTCGTAATAAGTTTTAATGAGATTTAATTATAAATTTTATATAAAAGTTATGAATAGGGTTTTAAAGTTTGTGATCATAGATTAATCATCATTATTGTTGCTAATAAATGTGTTGTTTTATCGATACAATGTGTTCTGTTTAGAGTGTTCTTTATTGCATGAAGGATGGGGGACTCATTAAAAGATGAAAAAAAATAATGCTCATGTCTCTACTCTTTGAAGGATATTATTGTCGTTACTGTAGAAAATTGTAAAGCTGAACTAAAGAATGATGCTAAAGATAGAAACTGGTTTTTAATTGATGCCTTCATATTTTCATTCCAATCTGGCATCAAAATTTTACAAGGACTCGTACAGTTACTGGTGCATCCTAATCATAATATGCTGCTATATCAGGGCTATTTTAATTGATAGACAATAACAAAAAGCAAAGACTTTATAAGGAAAACAATGCTATAAAGTCAAAAATTTATATGCAATAAATTAGAGAGGTAGATTGAATTTTTATAAAATACTTTATGAAACAACACCAAACATATCTGGCTTTACTTTTACTTATTTTTACAAACGTTCGTTTGTGTTTTTTGCGTTATATTCGTAAAGATCAGATTAGCGGTAATCTAAAGATAACTCTTGGTTGAGAATATGAAAGGAAAGCGTGATACTATAATAGAGTCTTTTCTGTCTTTAATCTTTCAACCAGTAAAAGTGATTACAAATCCGTGATTTCTCCAAAAATGATTTTGTCATACCTATAAACAAAGTTAGATCAAAACGACTTTTTTCTCTTAAAACTGTAAACAAATATATTATATCCGTATAGCTTGAACGAAGTTAGATGTTTACCTGAATAACGACAGTATATATTTTAAGAATAGAGAAGATATTTCATATCGCTATGATGTTATTCAAGAGCTCTTAAAACAATGATTCCTGGTGTTTTTTCAACATAACTCATAAAAGGAGAATCAACGACTTTTTCGTTTTCTTTTCGTGAAGAAGCATTTCTTAACATTGGCCCTTTATCTGTCATGATAAAGAAGCCCACATGTGTTACATCCAATCCAGCAAGTTTCGTATAAATACCAATGAAATCACCAGACTGTAAACGACCTATAACCTCCTCATTAATAAAGTTACTTGGAATATACGTTATCGTGCGTTTCACAACTGGCAACCCAGGTAGATAGCTTTCACCATCAGCTTTTTTGTTGAGATATTTTTCTATTTTTACCGCATGGGGACTTATTTCAGCGGTAATATCAGTGGCGAGTTTATATTCTCTATAAGCCCAATCCGTAAAAAAATGTTTCCGATTTAAAAAATCAACATTACCGTTAATATAACGCGTTTTTATGACGTTATTTATGAATTCTGTTTGGGATGTTGATTTGCGCAATGCTTCAACATAATCCAGATAAGTGAAGCAATCTAAGCCTCTAAAGTCAATAATCAGTTTTTCTGGTGTATTTTCTGAGCCATGTAACATATTTGCTTGGTAAGGTGTCCCTAAAAAAGCTTCAGAAAGAAAGTCAATTAGTGCCCCTTTTTCCTGATAATTTGTTTCTGAACGTTTTTTGAGAAGAGTATTTAATTTATTTAGAGTATAGGGATCTAGGTTTACGTTGGTTGTTTGTTGTGTTTTTATTTTATTTTCTAAAATACTCTCTTGTGAATCAGAATCCTGAACATCACATCCTGTTACCAACATTAATATGAGAATTAATAGGGATATTTTTCGCATTTTATACACCATTTTTGAATTAAAAATTCATGACGAACTATTTCTAAAAGTGCTATTTTTTAAATGCTTATCATGATCATCGTTAGATTTAATGGTAGCATACAATCATTAAGAGTATCAATGAATATAAAGATAAAATAAGGTTCCACAAATTGCAAGCGATATGAATATTTTCTAAGATTATAGAATTAAAGAACTTTCTCTATAATATACTTATTTTTTAATCAAAATTATTGTCAAATAAATACTTTTAAAAATATGATGAGCTTTTTACGTTGTTAAGCTATTCTGGTGATGCTGCTTTAACCTTATAGCATATTCTGAGGGTAAGAAAATTTTTTAAGAGCTTATCTTTTAAAAGGTTTCAATTACTATAGTATATCTAACGTATCTGATGGAATTGAGATTCCTGAAAACGGTGGGATGAGAGGGGGAAACGATGTCTGATAAAATTCATCATAATGTCTCTAAAACTATTGGAAATACTTTGTGTTTCATGAAATTTTGTTCATGAGTTTGTCGCACAAATATTTTGTTCGTATAATGCAAAAAAATTTTTATTCTTTGACAATGAGATAGCAATTAAATATATACCAATTAAAACGTAATTTTATAGTTTTATCTTGACTCTTACTTAAATTTTTACTTTGTTATTATTTTGTATGTGAAAAGTATACGGTATAGAATACTTTTAAAAGGAAACGGGAGTTAAAAGAGAGCGGGGGAGTCATTGTATGCGTAAAATAGTGTGTATGTTATGCCAGACCAAATGCTCAATCCGAAATTTGTTCAGCGTGGGCTCATTTTAGTGTTCATCACTTTATTGTTAGATATTCTTTGTATTGCGATCATTTGTCCTGTTTTGCCTGAATATTTTTCTCAATTAACTGGAAAAGAGGTCAGTACATCTTTTGTAGAAAGAGGAAAATTACTTGCAGCTTATTCAGTGATGCAGTTTTTGTTTGCTCCTGTTATTGGCAATCTCTCTGATCGTTATGGTCGTCGTCCTATTTTGCTTCTCTCTATTATTTGCTTTGCTCTTGATAATCTCATATGTGCTATAGCATGGAGCTATTCTATGTTATTTATCGGGCGTCTTTTGTCAGGGATAAGTGGCGCTAGTTTTGCAACTTGTACAGCTTATCTTGCGGATATATCTGATGATAAAACCCGTACACGCAATTTTGGTCTGTTAGGCATTGCATCCGCATTGGGGTTTATTTTAGGATCGTTTATTGGTGGTTTTTTAGGTCAGTTTGGTCCGCGTATTCCGTTTTATTTTGCTGTTGGTTTTTCACTCATTAATTTTATTTTTTCTTGGGTTATGCTTCCAGAAACCCTTTCTTTATGGAATAGGCGCTTTTTTGATATTAAGCGGGCAAATCCCTTAGGTGCTTTTTGGCATCTGAAACAATACCCGATGGTTCTTTGGGTGTTATTGGTCTTTTTTCTTTATTGGTTTGCGGAATCTGTATGGTTAAGCATTTGGGCTTTCATTGCAAAAGAACGCTATGATTGGAGTTCTTTTTCTATTGGACTCTCCTATAGTGTTTTTGGGATAGGCCAATTTATTGTAGTCGCTCTCATTTTGCCTTATTTTTCTAAACGATGGAGTGATTGGCATATTGTTATAGTAGGGCTTTTGTTTGCCTCTGTTGCTATGCTGGGTTATACATTTGCGACGCAGGGGTGGATGGTTTATATGGTTTGTGTGTGTACTATGCTCGAGTATCTTGTTCATGCACCTATACGTGCTATTGCTTCAGCGCAGGTACCGACAAATGTACAAGGAGAACTGCAAGGAGCGATGACATCTGTTATTTCGTTGAGTTTAACATTTGGTTCTGTTTTTTATGTGTTTCTTTTTGAATGTTTTACAGATAAAAATGCACTGTTTTATTTTTCTGGTGCTCCTTTTGTTGGAGGCTTTTTTCTTCTTGTTGTTGCGACAGTTATTTTTGTCTTGCGGGTACGTTAATTTGTTGAGAGGGGCTGGTACGTACTATTTTGCTAAAGAATGCACAAGATAAACAAAATGTATCATTTTATAGGCAGAAAGTTTTTGTGATATTTGTTTCACAAAGTGTTGTATAAAATATCGATATATCCTTCTCATTTAGTAAAAATAATTTTTTTATTTTGTGATATTGTTTGTAGAGGGGGAGTCCGTATTTTTTCTATTGCTTGCAAATTAATATCCAGTGCTAATGCAGCAGCATATTGAAAACAAAGATTAAAACGTATCTGAGTTAGATGTATCAGTATTGTATGAACAATTCCAAATTTTATATGGCAAATTGGAAGTAAAATATTGCTTATATTTGTTGGCATCACTTCTGGAATCGAAAGAAAACCTCATTTTGGAAGAATATAAAGTTGTAAAATTGAAAAGATGTTTTCTGTTTTGCTATTACTTTTTTATTCGGCTTTACAGTTTTCAAAACCATCTACGGCAATATCTTTTAAAAAGTAGAGATTTGTTGCATTGTCTCACACTTTAATTTTTTTTTTATTCTTTAGGAGGAGTTATGCTTCTCATGCACAATAGAATGCTTAAAATTGTATTGTGAATCAAATGCTTATTTGAAGTTTAGACACTTTACTCTTTTTAAAAATAGTTTTTATCGATACACTTACCTTGCTTGGGGGGAGAAGCCAATGATTTTGATGGATACGACCTTAAGAGAAGAGGAGGGAGAAAAATTTAAGTTATTCAGTGCGCTCTTTTTAGTTTTAGAATGATCAATAAGAATATTTATTCAATAAGTTGTAGGTATAAAAATAATATAATTGTGCGTAGGAAGATGATATAATTTAAAGGAGAGAAGTTAAAAGGTGAGGCTTTTTATTTTAAGATATTTTTTTATAATTCATAATGAGATCACTAAAATGCTGAAAGAGGTAGTGGCTATCTTGTGGTCCAGGAGAAGCTTCGGGGTGATATTGAACAGAAAAAACAGGTTTTCCAATGATTCGAATACCACAGTTTGAACCATCAAAGAGAGAAATATGTGTTTCTTGAACATGTTGTGGTAAAGAGGAAGAATCTACGGCAAAACCGTGATTCATCGATACAATCTCAACTTTTCCAGTGTTAAGGTCTTTAACTGGGTGGTTGGCACCATGATGTCCTTGGTGCATTTTCATGGTCTTTGCACCAACCGTAAGAGCGAGAAGTTGATGACCAAGACATATTCCAAAAATTGGTAAATTATGATCAATTAATGTTTTGATTGTTGGAATGGCATATTGAGCCGTAGCTGCGGGGTCTCCTGGTCCATTAGAAAGAAAAACGCCATCAGGGTTCATTGCCAGAATTTCTTTTGCAGTTGTGTGGGCAGGCACAACAGTAATGCGTGCTTTTTGTGTTGCCATAAGGCGAAGAATATTACGTTTAATACCGTAGTCAATTGCAATGATATGAAGATTGTGCACATTGTTTGTACCGTATCCTTTATTCCAACTCCATGGTTTTTCATTCCATTGCATTGATGATTGAGATGTCACGTCTTTCGTAAGGTCAAGATTGACGAGACCTTGCCATTTTTGCGCACGTTTCTTTAAAGAAGGAATATCAAAGTTTCCATTAGCATCGTGTGCAATGACAGCATTTTGTGCACCTTTTTCACGAATAAGAATTGTGAGTGCACGTGTATCAATACCACAAAGTGCAATAATTTTACGCGTTTTAAGCCATTGATGAAGATTTTCATTGGATCGATAATTTGAGGGATGTGTAATGTCTGCTTTGAAAATAGCGCCAACAGCACCATGACAATTGAGAGGAGAGAGATCTTCAATATCTTCGCTATTTGCCCCTACATTTCCTATATGAGGAAAAGTAAAATTAACGATTTGTTGTGTGTATGACGGGTCTGTGAGGATTTCTTCATAGCCTGTGATGGCGGTGTTAAAACACACTTCAGCTTCAGCTATACCTGTAGCACCTGCTCCTTTGCCTTCAATAACGGTTCCATCTGCTAAGACTAAGAGGGCTGTCGGTTTTTTGATACTCCAAGGGTGGCTGGGTGAAGTCGCTTGTATCATAGTATGTATCCACAATTTATTCTAAAGGTATGATGGCTTATTCTCTGAAAGGTATAATGATCAACTTTACACAAAAATCATACCTTTAGCAGATGCTGTGTATATTATTCTGGTAACGTTTCGCTTGAAATAGGCAGTATAAGTACATTCCATGAAGAGGTAAAGTCTTGTTTTAGCTTTTCGAAGATCGAGTCCTTAATTATTTTTTTATTCTCCATTGCAAGATGGATAAAGATTGGTTAAAAGGCATCTTCTTCTTGAACAAAAATTGGATAAATTTATGTTGCGTAACCAGATTGATGGGGCTCTTAGGGCTGCTTTGAAAGCGCAAGATAGTGCGCGTCTTGCTACACTTCGTTTAATGAATGCTGCAGTTAGGGATCGTGATATTCTTTATTATGATGAAGGGAAGCTAGAAGTGGATGATCAGCAGATACAGTCTGTTTTCACTAAAATGCTTCAACAGCGTGAAGAATTGATGCGAGCCTATAAAGAGTCTGGTTGCTTGGAATTGGCAGAGAGAGGACAAGCAGAAATAGAAGTTATTCGTGAATTTCTTCCCTATCAACTTAAGGAGATGGAAGTAGAACAGGTTCTTTGTGAAGCTTTGGCACAAACAAAGGCAGAAAAATTACGCGATATCGGTAAGGTGATGGCATGGCTTAAGGAACGGTATGCGGGGCAAATGAATTTTTCTAAAGTGTGCAATAGTCTTCGTCAAAAATTGCAATAGATCTTGTTAATTCAAGGGGATTGGAAAATATTTTTTATTGTGCGTCGCCTTTGTAAGTCAGTAGGATGTTGATAAATATCATTTATTTTTTATATACATACTATTATCAAAAAAATATTTTTTTGATATCAACGAAATTTTTTTGGCTCTTATAGAGCAATAAACATTCTTTTAAGTATTATATTTTTCTGTTCTTCAAAGCTGTTAGACCATTAAAAAACAAAAAGATTATAGAGTTTTTACTTTTTTAAAAAGATCTATTGTCAGCACTGTTAAAAATTTTAAAACAGAATGATTAAGCTAATTGATACAGATTTCCAATTTTGGGGAGTGTATTATTGTCTTTTTTGCTGTTTCAAAGCATTTGTTTGATAAAGAGTTACCGTATTTTAGAGTAGTGATTATTCAGCAAGAAATTTAAATATAGATGGTTTTATCAATATGGTGTGTATCTTTTTAATTCAAGTGCTGGTTTTAATGATAAGAAAATCAGAATTTTAGAACGTTTTTTCTAGGGAAGAGATTTTTTAAGCTGAGTTGATGAAATAAAAGGATATTTTGAAAAGAAATCTTTGTTTTTAATGTGTTCTTGAGATAATTTTGAAATTCTTTTCTCTGATTAAATCCCTTATAAGCTATATGAAATCTATAAGTTATGCAGAATAAAATGAGTAACCTCTATTTGTGGGGATACAGTGGTGAATCTGTTAAAAATAGTTCAGTTAGCAACAATGGCTTACCCGTTAACCGCAAACGGGAACGGCGTGCCCATAGCGCACCTTGTTGACCAATATGAATGTAATCGCGGGTTAATTTGTCATTGTTAAATAAATAATGTCCTAGAGGTACAGTTCCCAAATGCATCAAGGCTTGATTGTGTAGGAGGGTTTCTTGTGGAATTACAGTGCGTCCAAGGAGCCAAGGTTTATTATCTCCCATTAATATGACTTCGCGTAGCCAATAACGCGCATTTTCGGGGAGATGCTCTGCTTCTTCTGTTAATTTATCTCGCGTAATAAAACATTCGCGTTGTGGTTGAACTTGGAGGCAGGTACAATATTTCTTTAATCGAAGCGTCATTGAGCCCGATTCCATGAGCCAATCGCGAACATTTTCTGGTATTGGAGGATTTTGATCAGAGAACCACTTTAGAGGTGGTAAGATGGAATCTTCAAGATCAGACATCGTTTTACTCCACAGCTAAAGTCTTATTCCATATGTTATGTTGGGTTAAATAGATAGCTCTATTGTAATACAAGGAGTATAAAAGCAGCAAGATTTTAACAGGAAGATATCAAAGGGAAAATCGAAAGCAAAGGTCTTTAAAAGAAGATATGCAGGAAGTATATATTATAGGATTATTTTCATTTAAAAAAGCAAAATAAAGTATTATGTTTTGTTCAAGGCGCTTTCACAATGCATTACGGAAATTTCTTTATCGCATGAGAGCAATGGGAAAAATGTTTCGTGCTTTAAAATTCGTTTGTAACGCATATAAAGAAGAGCTAAAAATTCATCTATGCAAGATGATATAAAGAGGAAATTTTAAGAGGAACAAAACTTTATTTTATACTTTAGAAAGAGAAGAGATATTCAAATCTTTTGAATTGAGATGTAAAGGAGATCGTATTCTTTATAATCAAGAAGTTTATAGTAATGCATATATTTTTGCAAAATATATTATATTATTAAAATTTTGAAATATTACATCACATAATGTGTATTAATTTTATAATAAATTTGCATTAATATTATTAATTTTTACTTATATATTTTTATTATTAAAAATAAATTTAAAAAAACACATTATAATTTAATTTTCATATTTATTTTAGATACTATTTTATTTCATAGATTAGAAAAAATATTTATCATTTTATTCTTGCCGTCTCTCTTTATTTCTTAAGAATGTAAAAAAGCGCTTCGAGTTTTTCGGTAAAAAGGGTATTGTTGATAGAGTGTATAGGTGTTAAGCATTATACGGTAGAATTTTTAATCATCGTTAGTGATTTTTGTAACCTTATGAATTGTTATTACAGTGAGATATGCTGGATTTGCGCACGTGGTACAAAAATCAGTTCGTATTTTGTTAAAATAACGCAACATATCTCTCCTCTGATATGCGTAAGTTTATATAGGTATGAAATGGTGCGTTATAAAGTTCTTTACTGCATTTGGTTTTATAATATGGTGATGGTGTATGCCTAAAATCACAGCTTAAGCATCTCACCATCATATCAAAATTGGTAACAACAAGTTACAGGGGAATATTTTAAACTCTGCTCGTTGTTTCCTAGTTTTGTATTGAATCCCAAAAGGTGTAAAAAATAAATACTCTATGATCGAATTTTTTGTCCTATCCATATAAGAATACAGGCTCCTATAAAACCTGAAATAAGATAGCCAAGCCAACCAGCAAAACTTACACCTAAAAGACTAAAAAGAAAGCTTGCTAGCGCAGCGCCAATAATCCCTAAGATAATATTTAACAATATTCCTGTTTGGCTTTTCATAATATACTGTGCTGCCCAACCTGCAATCCCGCCGATAATAATAGCAGCAATCCAACCGATGTTTGCATTTTCCATGATACCCTCCTTTGCCTGAATTTAAATTGTAACTAGAGTAAACTTTGTAAAAATCAAGGTTTATTCCTTTTTTAACCAGTGGAAAGGATATTTCTTTTAGATATTTTACTTATTACTTTCCTTTATATAAAAATAACATTCACATTTATATCATAATAATACTTAATAAGTATAAATATACAACATATTTTAATTTATAAATAAATTAATTAATTGATAAATATGAATAAAAGAAGAAAATATTAGTAGAAATGTTCTAAGAACTCATAAAGTGTATTTATAAGCTTTTTAAATCTCTCTCTTAAATTAAAAAAACAATTGTGATTAAAGCAATAAGTAAAATGGATATTTAAAAGTTTGGAGCTTGCCAATTGATATCAATGATGTTTGAAATGAAAACTGTTTCGTTGATACGTTATAGCATGGCTGTATAGGTTGAACCTCTACCAATCTTGATATAAATGTTGCATTTTTGTGGGGTTTTGTATTTCTTATAGAGTATTTCTGTTTCGCTGCTACTGTGAAGCGGTTCCCTTTTTACAAGGCGGGTTTAGGTTGGAACTATCATACTCTTGACCTACTCTTTATGTGTTTAACAGTCTTGGCTTTGAGATGGTTAGGCATTTTTACATCTTTCTTCAAGAGTTCTATTCTACATGCTGCTTTGTTTGTAATGTGCAAGCAGATGACTTTGAGCAATTCATCATGTATAGATTTTAAATGAAAGAAACTTACGATGCAGAAAGCTCATTTAAATTGTCGAATAATAAGATATTTTGATTAAATCAATATCTTGACCATATTCAAAATTGAATAATCGATGTGATGTGTGTTTTATTCAAGTTATTTGAAAGGTTTAAGTTTTTTCTGTTTGTTCTTCAGCAGGGTTGCGTAGACGAGAACTTTGAAGAAGTCCCTGTTCTTCTAAAATGGGGTAGATCATTGAGGTCAAAAGAGAGTTGATTTGTTTGAGGTCGCGCACAGTGTCGAGATGAAGACTGGATGATTCTACATTTTTGAGATCCCCTTCACGCAGACGTTTAAAATGTTTTAAACTCATCTCTTTTTCTAAGTTTCGTAGTTGATCTTTTTTTTGTACCAATAGGTGTGCAGTGTGTGTATCACGTGAGACGAGAACGTTAAATGCTATATGCGCGTTGGCTAGTACAATGGCGTGGAAACGAAGGAGGTCACTCCAGCCCTCGCTGCTGAACTGTAAACCTTTTTGTTGTTTCTTTTTAACCAGCATCAACATATTATGAATAATGATATCGCCTGCTTGGTCTAATTTTATACAGGCACCTAGAAGTTCTTGCGTTTGAAGAGCTTCTTCGTCAGATAATTTTTGTCCCGCTAATCGTGCAAGATAAAGTTTGATGGCGATATGTTTTTTGTCCAATATGGTGTTGAGTTGGTTGAGTTCACGAATAATATTGGGATCAGGCTTTTCATAAAGTCCCATAATTTTTTCTAGCATGATGTCTACAAGATCACAAATATGAATGACTTCACGCATGACATTCGAGAGGGCGAGAGTTGGGCGATCAAGAACACTGTCATCAAGAGCTGTTTGATCGGATAAATTGAGCGTTTTGTCGGCTTGCATTTTTTTTGCACTTATATTCACGATCTGAGTGGTTAATTTTAAAACCCATTTTGAAAGCGGTATTCCAGCAAGGAGAATGAAAACATTAAAAATGATATGGGCGTTGATTACTTGAGTAGGGGCGTTATTGCCAAGCCATGTGATGGGAGGGTGAAAGGAGAGAAATAAGATAAGTATAAGGATTGACCCTGCCCCACGCATGAGTAAATTTCCTAAGGGAACGAGGCGGGTATTAGGAGAGGCGTTGCGCGTTAAAAGTGGTGCTATAAGAGAAGAGCCAAAGTTGACACCAAGAACCATGACAACACAGAGTTGCGTATGGATAAGATCGTAGTTGGCAAAATTGACCAGCAAAATGATTCCTGCAATGGATGAATGTAAGAGGTAGGTTAAGCCAGCAGCCAACAAAAAAGTGGAAATAGGATCGGTTGAAAGATAACGAATGATGCTAGGCAAAATTTCGCTTTCACGTAAAGGTTCTGTCGCGGTACTTATCATCTCTAAAGATAAAATCAAAAGACCAATACCGATGACAATACGTCC
Organism: Bartonella sp. AP36NXGY; assembly: GCF_042195865.1. NCBI lineage: Bacteria > Pseudomonadati > Pseudomonadota > Alphaproteobacteria > Hyphomicrobiales > Bartonellaceae > Bartonella > Bartonella sp. AP36NXGY. Next base: position 23,371 of record NZ_JBHIPD010000005.1, read on the forward strand.
TATTTGACGCCATTCACGTTTTTCTGTTGTCATGAAGATACAAGTGCCAATTAAAAGACACAAGGGTACAACAAGAGTGAGGTCATAGGTGAGAATTTTTACAACGATTGCTGATCCTAATTCTCCTCCACGTACAGCCATAAGTCCTGCTACTCCAGAGACAAAACCAGATTCAACGAAAGAGCCAACGAGGAGTGTTATTGCTGTAGAGCTTTGTAAAATCATTGCTGTAAAAAGCCCAAAACTTACGGCAAACAATGGTTTTGAAACGACGTGGCACATTTTATATTTAAGTCTGTCACCATAGGCGCGTTCAACTCCTGTGCGCACCATGCGTGTGGCCCAGAGAAGTAAAGAAATAGCGCCGGCAAGATGAAGGAGTACCAATGAACCATTCATGATACTTTATTCTTTCTTTGTTGTTGTGAATGTGGTTGCCTCAAATTAATAAATTGAAGTTTATTGTTTTTATTTCACTTTTGCTTTTAATACTTGATTAAAATCATAACCGCTTGGATTTTGAAAAACCTTTAGACCGAAACAGGGCAGAATGGAATAAAGGTGATCAAAGATATCGCCTTGAATTTGTTCATAGTCGATCCAAACGGTGGTGTTTGTAAAGCAATAGATTTCTAAGGGTAAACCATTTTCTGTAGGAGGTAATTGCCGTGCCATGAGGGTCATATTAGGGTTGATGTTTAGATGCTGTTGTAGATAAGCAAAAACATAAGCACGAAAAGTTCCAATGTTGGTTAAACGGCGCGTATTGGCTAAGACATCATGATTTTTATCTAATTGAGCGTTCCATTGTTCGATTTCTTCTACTTTTTGCGTGAAATAACTTTCTAATAAATTAAATCGGGAAAGATATTTTTGTTCTTCTTTTGTGAGAAAATGGATACTTGATTGATCAATAAAAAGGGAGCGTTTGATGCGTCTGCCACCCGATTCTTGCATTCCACGCCAATTTTTAAAAGGGTCGGTCACAAGTTTACGGATAGGAACTGAGGTGATGGTGTTGTCGAAATTTTGAACTTTAACAGTATGCAAGGCAATTTCAATAACATCACCATCGGCACCGAGATTGGGGATTTCAATCCAATCCCCAACACGAACCATATCAGTGGATGAAATTTGAATACCGGCAACGAGAGAAAGAAGCGTATCTTGAAAAATTAACATGAGAACCGCGGCCATTGCACCAAGACCGGAGAAGAGAATAAGAGGGGAACGGTCAATCAATGTAGCGACCATTAAAATTGTTGCAACAGCAAAAAGTGCAATTTTAGCAATTTGAATATAACCTTTTATTGGTTTTAGTCGTGCTGTTGGTCGTTGTTCGTAAAGGATGTTAATGACATTGAGACAGGAAGAAATTGTCAGGACGACAAAGAAGATAATGAAGGCGTTGGCAACATTACTGATGACAGTGCTAAATGCATCGGGCAATGTTGAGATAAAATTAACACCAATTGAAAGAATAAAAGCTGAAATGATATCCGCTATGTATTGAATAGCATTATTAATATCGATCGTTGTATTTTTGGGGAGAAAAGAAGAGAGTTTTTTTGCTCCGTGAATAAGTAATTTTCGTCCTAGAAAGTTCACTAAAAGGGCAGCTATAGTAAGAATAACAAGCCAAGAAATAGCCTCTAACCACGGATATTGAGCAATAAATTCGATCACTTTTTATTCTCCATTTCTAAAAATATATGCAGTTGAGGGTTTAAAATTTTACAACTGCTTAAGAGGAAGTATTGGAATTATGCTCTAAAGTCGTTAAATATGCAAAAAAGAATTTTCAAACTCTGTGAGAGATAATGCGTTTTCCGCCCGATTTCCTTAATGAATTGCGTACGAGACTCCCAATTTCAACAGTGATTGGGCAACGGGTGGATTTTGATCCTCGAAAAAGTAAGCCTTCACGGGGAGACTTTTGGTGTTGTTGTCCATTTCATGGTGAAAAAACGCCAAGTTTTCATTGTGATGATCATAAAGGGCGCTATTATTGTTTTGGTTGTGGTGTAAGTGGAGATATTTTTACCTTTTTGTGTGAGCTTGATGGATTGCACTTTTCAGAAAGTGTAGAGCGTTTGGCTGATTTTGCGGGAATAAAACTCCCTATTTTGGATTCACAAAGTCATAAACGTCAACTGGAAAAAGCTGACCTTTATGATGTGATGAAAATTGCTACAGATTTTTTTCAATATAATTTACGCGATAAAGAAGGTACGCAAGCACGTCGTTATCTGGATGCACGTGGTGTTACACCAGAGCTTGTAGAGCGTTTCCGCATTGGTTTTGCACCGGTAAGGCGTACAGCTTTGAAAGAAGCTTTGAGTGCACGGGGCATTTCAATAAAGCAAATGGAAGAATGTGGGCTTCTCTCAGTGCATGAGGAGAGCGCAGATTCTTATGACCGATTTAGAAATCGCATTATGTTTCCTATCGAAGATTTGCGCGGACGTGTGGTGGCTTTCGGAGGGCGTGCATTAGAGAAAGAGACACGAGCAAAATATCTCAATAGCCCTGAAACAGTGCTGTTTCATAAAGGAAATATACTTTATAACGCGGCAGCAGCTCGCAAAAATAGTCGCTTTGTTGGCGATGAAAAAATTCATTCACTCCTTGTTGTTGAGGGGTATATGGATGTCATTGCATTGACTAAAGCTGGTTTTGAAGGAGTTGTAGCGCCCTTAGGGACAGCATTAACGGAAGCGCAAATTGAGCTTTTATGGCAGATGGGGAAGGAGCCTATTTTGTGTTTTGATGGTGATGATGCTGGTTTAAAAGCTGCTTTTCGTGTTGCTGATCGTGTGTTGCCTCTTTTAAAGGCTGGGGTTTGTGTACGCTTTGTTTTGTTGCCACAAGGGAAAGATCCTGATGAAATTGTTTGTGCTGGTGGAGCACAGCTTTTTTCTTCTTTTTTGCAAAAAGCTATTCCTTTGAGTGAGCTTTTATGGTGGCGTGCTACCTATGGAAAGCATTTTGAAATTCCAGAGGCACGAGCAGCGCTAGAAAAACAACTAAAACAACAAATTTTTACGATTAAGGATGAAGATGTCCGTCGTTATTATTTGCAAGATGTAAAAAAACGCCTTTTTGATTTTTTTCGTCCCTCTTTTTCGAAAAAAAGGGGGGAAGGGCGATATGGTCAATCTTCACCAAATAGGACCTTTAAAGATCAAACCTTTTCTCTGTTAGCAAATTCTGAAATAGTACGAAATTCTTCGCAATCTATCCCTTTGCGTGAAGCAGTGATTTTACTTACTTTAGCTTACTATCCTGAGTTGTGGTATGAAAATTTTGAAATTCTTTCTGAGTTAGAATTAAAAAATACTCAATTGATAATTTTTCATCAAGCTATGTTGGAAATTCTTGGGGACCAACAGCTTCATGATAAAGAGACGATGGTTGTGTTCTTAGAAAAAAGAGGGCAAAAGGCTCTGTTAGAGCGTATGAAACATCTTGTGCAAAATATTGGTATGCGTATTATTCCTGGTGGAGCCCCTATAGAAGATGCGCGTGCTATATTAAAACAAGCTGTCTACTTGCATCTTCAAGAACACCACCTACATAAGAGGTTACAGGATATTGAAGAGCAACTTGTAGAAAATCCTAAGAGTGAGGTTTTTGATCTGCTTCGTGAGGTAAAAAATGAGCTGGAGCAGATGCAGGCAACAGAAGCGTTAATTGAAGGATTTGGAAGTTGGTTGGATGAAAAAATAGACGGGAATACACAAGATACGATAAAATGATTCGCTTTTTTAATGCGAATCAGTCACTTAAATTTTAGATGAGGAAGTTTATGTGGAGTGACATTTTTATAAAGATGACAATTAAATTTTAGGAAAAGCGGGTAAATTTTAGGAAAAGCGGGAAATTGGTTCTTACGATAGGGTGCAGAAATTATCTCAGAAGGGCTGAGAGGTGTCGGGGAAACTTCTGGAGTTTTCCCGCGTTTTTGTCTGGATGTCAAGTTTGTCTGGATGTCAGGGCGTATACAAAATGTATTCTTTCCAATGGTAATCTCTTAACAGGAAGTATATATGAGTAACTATTGGTAGATTTTAGTGAGAACAAAAAAAACTGGTCACATGGAAACTATGGTTACATGGAAACTATGAAGTGATCGAGTGGAGTTATGGTATGGCAACAAAGGTTAAACAGAAAGATAATGCAGAAGTAACAAACCAAGCGAGTTTGGATAGTCCTCTTCTTGATTTTTCTGATGATGCCATCAAGAAAATGATTAAACTTGCCAAAAAAAATGGTTACGTAACAATGGATGAACTCAATGCTGTTCTTCCTTCTGACGAGGTTACATCCGAACAAATTGAAGATATCTTGGCGATGTTCTCTGAGATGGGGGTTAATGTTGTGGATGATGAGGATGAAGTCGAGTCTGAAAATTATGAAGAAGAAGTTACGGTAGAGGGGGGTGATTTAGTAGAAGCCTCTAGCCACGCAATTGCAACGACAACGAATAAACGCGAAGTAACAGATCGTACGGATGATCCGGTGCGTATGTATTTGCGTGAGATGGGAGCTGTTGAGCTTCTTTCGCGGGAAGGCGAAATTGCCATTGCTAAGCGTATTGAAGCAGGGCGTGAGACAATGATTGCAGGACTTTGTGAGAGTCCTTTGACTTTTCAGGCTCTTATTATCTGGCGTGACGAGTTAAAAGAGCAGCGTATTCTTCTTCGTGAAATTATTGATCTTGAAACGACTTATGCTGGTCCAGAAGCAAAGCAGGCTCCTGTTATTGAGCGAAGTGAAGTTGATAAGACAGTAGAAGAAAAAATGTCTTCTGGTATACGTAATATGGGGGAGAGCGCAGGAGAGAGAAACATTGAAGACGATGATGAAGAGGACGAGGACGATGTTAACTTATCGCTTGCTGCAATGGAAAATGAACTTTGTCCTCAAGTTATGGAAACATTGGATTTTATTGCTCAAACCTATGTGAAATTACGAAAATTACAAGATCAGCATGTTGAAAGCAGTTTGGCAGAGCGTAAAGAGGGGGCTCTTACATCTTCTCAGAAGAAGAAATATATTCAATTAAAGGGTGAGTTGATTCAAGCAGTAAAATCCCTTTCTTTAAACCAAAATCGTATCGAAGCTTTGGTTGAACAGCTTTATGACATTAATAAGAGATTGATTCATAATGAAGGTAAGCTGAAACGGATTGCCAATAGCTATGGCATTGGCCATGAGGACTTTTTAAAAGAATACCAAGGGCGTGAATTGGACGCGGATTGGATGAATTATATTTCTGCTTTGCCTACACCTGGTTGGAAAGAGTTTTCGGTGCGTGAAGCAAAAGAAATCCAAAAACTGCGAAGTGAAATACAAAATCTTGCGCAAGAAACGGCTATTTCGATTGGTGAATTTCGTCGGATTGTTATGCAGGTGCAGAAAGGTGAACGCGAATCAACAATTGCGAAAAAAGAGATGGTAGAATCTAATTTGCGTCTTGTCATTTCAATTGCAAAAAAATACACCAATCGTGGTTTGCAGTTTCTTGATCTTATTCAAGAGGGCAATATCGGTTTGATGAAGGCTGTGGATAAGTTTGAATATCGGCGCGGCTACAAATTTTCAACTTATGCAACATGGTGGATTCGTCAAGCTATTACACGTTCAATTGCTGATCAGGCACGTACAATTCGTATTCCTGTTCATATGATTGAAACAATTAATAAAATCGTTCGTACCTCGCGTCAGATTCTCCATGAAATTGGACGAGAACCAACACCAGAAGAATTATCTAGCAAGCTTTCTATGCCGTTAGAAAAAGTACGAAAAGTTCTTAAAATTGCAAAAGAACCTATTTCTCTCGAAACGCCTGTTGGTGATGAAGATGATTCCCATTTGGGTGATTTTATTGAGGATAGGAATGCGTTATTACCAATTGATGCAGCTATCCAAGCTAATCTGCGAGATACGACAACACGCGTTCTTGCTTCATTAACACCACGAGAAGAACGTGTTTTGCGGATGCGTTTTGGAATAGGGATGAATACCGATCACACATTGGAAGAAGTGGGACAGCAGTTCTCAGTTACAAGAGAGCGTATTCGTCAGATTGAAGCAAAGGCACTTCGTAAATTAAAACATCCTAGCCGTTCACGAAAATTGCGCAGTTTTCTCGATTCTTAAATAAAAGAATTCGTGTGCATTTTAATAACTCCCTCTTTCTTCCTAATGAAGGGGGGAGGTGCTTCATGTTGTACTTGGATACTTTTTTGAGAAAAACATAGGAAGAATTTGAACAATCTAGAAAGTTTTCGATGTTTAATGTTTTTCTTAGCTTTGGGGCTTTATACTTCTCTGTCTCAAAAGAATAGATATAGGGCAAAGGGTGGTTATGGAGTAGAGAGTAGGGGGCTTTCAAGAAATGAACGATAAAAACATTACCTTGCGTATAGCGCGGCTCGTTTTTAAGAAATGAGATCTGTTAGGAGTAAACTTATATTGCAACATACGGACTTTTTGATGAAAAATGTATGTTCTTTGCGGAATTTTTCTATCATTTTAGGTGACGCATTTTATTCTTCGTTAAGTTTACAAAGAGATGTTTCAATAGGTTATGTTCATTTATATGCGCTATTTTTGAATATTCTCTTTTTATTCAGATAGCTTTTAAGAACATGGTTTAAAGTATACATTGAGTTGAATCTTTTTAAGAGACAGAAATAGATAAAATTATAGAAATTAAACGTTTCATTTTTTATAGATCGTCTTAATTAAAAAAGGTGTGTCTGAGTTTATGAGTGGAGAACTTCCCTTTTGGAAAGTAAAAAAATTAGAAGAGATTTCCATTTCTGAGTGGGAGAGCCTTTGTGATGGCTGTGGCTGTTGTTGTCTCCATAAAGTTGAGGACGATGATACGGGTGACCTTTATGCAACCAGTATTGCTTGTCGTCTTTTAGATGGGGAAACCTGCAGGTGTCGAGATTATGCTCATCGTAAATCAATTGTACCAGATTGTATATCGCTAGACATTACGACAGTTAAAACAGCGCGTTGGCTCCCAGAAAGTTGTGCTTATAGATTAATTTATGAGGGAAAAGATCTTCATTGGTGGCATCCATTGGTATCGGGGGATTGTCAGACGGTACATACAGCGCATATTTCTGCACGCGGACAAATAGAGATTTACGAAGACGAATTATTATCTGAGGAAGATTATCTTTATCACATTACTGGTCTTCTACGTGAAGGCCAGTAATATGATTTTTTATACAACTTGTTTGTGACTTAATCGATCGCAAAGACTACAGTGACGCTCACGTTATAATTTAATTCACCACCTGCAAAATTTGTATTTGCATAGCTTACATCTGCTGCTCTACTCATGAGACGTGGTGTTGGGTGATAGTAATCATCCTTTTCATTGATTTCAATAATTTTTCCTAATTTTAAATCGGCTGCTTGCGCTATCGTTTGCGCTTTTTCAATGGCTTCAGTAATGGCTTTTTTACGTGCTTCTTGATAAAATGGTTTTGTATCTGCGTTGGTAAAAGTAATGCCGTTAACTGAATTAACACCTAGTGTCATCGCTTGATCAAAGATTTTACCAGCATTGGTAAGATCACGAATGCGCACGGTTAAAGAATTTGAAACATGATAGAGTTTTTCATTATTCTTTTTTTCGTGGTGTTTATCAGAGATCGACTGATAAATGGATAAGCCTGATGTTTGCAAATCATTTGCTTGGATGCCATTGTTTTTAAAAGCGTTTATAATATCATTGATGGATTGATTATTGGAAGCTAATGCCTTTTGGGCAGTTTTGTCATAGGTAACAACGGCTAGATTAATAATGGCCATATCCGGTGCTGCTTGACTTTCTCCGATTGCTGTCACTGTAATCGTTGCATTTTTCATTTTATTTTCTTCAGCATAAGCACGTACAGTCAACGATGTGGCTAAGAGTGTAAATGCTAATATAACTGTTTTAACCAGAGAACTCTTCAGTGGTTGAATTTTCTTTTCTATCATATCTATACCTTTATATTTGTCAGTTAATTATTCTCTCATTTTTAAGAGTTTTTGTAAAGAAATTAGAGCACTGAAAAAAAAACCAATAGAAAAGAGAAAAAGATGGGTTATAATCTTTGTCAGCTCTTGTATCATAGGGCATTTTAGTTTAGAGAGAAACAACCTATTTAGGGCCTGTAGCTCAATTGGTTAGAGCCAGCGGCTCATAACCGCTTGGTTGGGGGTTCGAGTCCCTCCGGGCCCACCAATAGGGAAATGTACAATAGAAAAATGGATCGCTTATATAAAAGTTTTGAGATTCTACCTTTTTCGTTTTTTATTTATTTTCCTGTTTGTTTTAGAAGCTTTTGGTCGTTGTTTGTTGCAGTTTTTTCTCTCAGTTGCTTTAATATGATGGTATGTTTTCTTAGTCTCATCAAAGAAGTTCTCTCATTTGCAACCTTTTAGCATTTGGATTAACTGATATGGGTCGCTATTTACTTTCTTAATTCATATACTGTTTTGTACTTTTCTATATGGTGTTCTTCATAAAATAGAAGGCTAAAAGCTTCATTGGATAAGTTTATTTATACTTGTTCTGCAAATAAACAGACCTCAATAAAACCAATTTTAAAGATTGTACTTGTTCAGAACAAATGGCTCAAAAAACATTTAGTGTAAATTTGCTTTTTTCTAAGTGATGTTAATGTCTTTTAGATGTTCGAATAGCATCATTGTGATGAAAGGTTAGTGTATAAGAGAATGTGATCTATGGGCATTCATATGTATCATGGGGCAACGATGATAACATTTGTTGATATTTTCTTTTTCCCAAGAAAGGAATTCTATTTAATATCTTGAGAAATATTGTTCATAGTGACGGTGGCGTGTTTTTTGAAAAGAATTTTATTAATTGTTCTTTGAAAAGTCAATTGAGTGATTGTTTCTATCGCTTTGCATCATCCAGATTCTATTGTAATAAGCATTTTATTACTCTGTAAGAAATGTTTTCTATGATATTGGAAAATTTGTTAAAATGCCATTTTCTGTTTTTGTGTATTTTTTGCTTAATGTTTAAATTATAGAGTTTTCATGTGATCCGAATTATTATTGAAGAGCAGATGTCTTTTTTGATTTTACTCTGATAAGGAATTGGCAATATTGCGGTAACCCTAGCACTTTTTTGTATTGCTAACATTTTTCTCGTATTGATCGTATAGAGAGTTTTATCTTTATTATGAGTTTTTTCTCTTATGAAAAATTATTGGCAGGGAGGGTGTTTTTTTGGAAAAGTATACTTCTTCTTCAAAGCCATACTTTTAAAATATAATTCTTCATTTGCATAAGGGAATTTCTCTCTTGTTGTGAATCTGTATAAAATTTACGTACAAAGATTGTGCGTGGTGATTCGTTTTATTTTTTTGATAGTATCATTTTTGCTTATGATAGAGACTTATATTAGTATTTACAAGGTGCGTTTAGAGGGGAGGTTACCTGTAAATGTGTTACAGAGTTTTAGGTAGTGTGGCTCTGTTTATAAGAATTTATTCCTATAACATTGTTATATTCTCGCTTTGCAATATTGTTAAAAAAACATAGATGGTGCTATGTAGAATAAATTGTGATGTATTTTTTTCAAAAAAGCTTTTTCGTGTTCTCTTATATAGAGTTCAGGAGTGTCTTCAGGGATATTTTCACATTAGTTTTTATTGGTCCGAATCGCAAGATCTGCGTAACATTATTCGCGTTTTTGATAGATTATACCAATTTTCATAAGAAGGTCTGGATCGTGTGATGCTTTCTGTTTCACCATGGTACATGACTAATAGAACTTCATCTGATTTTGTAAAATAAGTTTGTACACAATTGCTTCCATACTGCCTATTGCAAATATTTTTTTCTAAGGTATGAGATATATTTTAAACGCTTTAGCGTTATATAGTGTGACTACATGGAGTATGACTATGAAGAATGATAAAAAATTTGAAACAACTTTATCTGATATTATTGTGAAATGGGAGTCTTTATCGACGTCTCAAAAGCAAGCGATATTGGATAAAGTAGAAAATGCTACAGATTCTGCTCATTCAACAGAACATTTAAGGCTTCAATCTTCTTTTTATCTCCAGACGAAATCAAAGTTATGAGTTTTAAGTCTTCATCGGAGATGTTGAAACCAGTTATTACATATATGGCACTAGCATTTCCCAGTGTATTCAAAATAGCCATGAGTTTATCTACAGAAGGCCTCTTGCCTCCATTTATCATTTGTTGGACGTAATTTTGTCCACAGCCTGCAGCTCTGCTTATTTCAATCATTGTTCGTCCGTCACTTTTTATCAATTCAACTAAGCGTTGGAACCAATCTTTTTCAGTCTTTGTCATTTTTAGACCTTTACATATTTACGCTATAGCGTTAATATTGCGTTGCGAATCCAGAATATATGATACAAGGAGCGTGAAAATATCCATGTGTAGCTCTTCGCTAAGGAAGCATATAGAGTTGTTTTTAACTAATAACAAAATGTCCCCATACACTTTCAGATTCGAATCAATAAAAATGGTTGCTTAGTTCCACGGTTGTGAAAAAGTAAATGTGTATACCAGAAAGGGCGATACACACTCGTATGTTTATGAGATTTCACTATGATAGTATACGTAGCAGCATTATAAATCAAGATATACCCCAACATCAGAATTTGTAAAAAAAATTCTGATGTTGGGGTAGTGTGTGAATATAACGAAGCTTTAGAGCCTTAAGAGATAGGATAATGGCTGTAGAAAAAATGTAAATTGCATAGACAAAGAATACTGATTTCTTCTTTATTGTAATAAATTAGATCACTATCAGATGGTATATCGTATATATGCGTAAAAAAATGGGAAATATCAAAAAAGTGATCTTGGATATTTTATTAAACAGGAAGGTAATCTGATCCACAAAGGTGGTTGTTTGGTAGAATTGTACATTCGATCAATGCCCTTATGGGGATGAATGTGTTTTTATGATGCTGCGGTTTATAATGAAGTCTGTGTTTATAATGATATTGTTATTGATAACAATGCATTAACATATGGTTGTTTAGTCGTTCGTAAGAGTTCGCATGTTTATGAAAAATAAGAACTTTATCGTTATTTGAATATGAGTGGAGATGCATATGTTTATGCTAATGCGGTCTTTTTTGATCAAGTTTTGAATGCTCAATGTATTGAATTTTGTGGTGATACTCGTGATTTTAGAAAGGCTCGAGTTTATAATGATGCTTTAGTTTGTGGTGATGTAAAGATTTGTGGGAAGGCAAAATTTTACAGAAATGCTGTGCTTTGTGACACTGAAGATTTTTGTAATAATGAAAAACTTTCATATATAGCCGCATTCCACATGGCGTAAAAAAGGAAGATAGGAACGATTTGGGCAAGGCTTGTATGATTGGATTGCGTCGTTAGTTTTATTTGACGTTCCTTATTTTTTGTATTTTGTGTCAATAAATGTGTCGCAAATAATTGGTGTGAGTGTAGATTTAGCCGCTTTCAGAGATTTGTTTGCGTCATTTATCAATGCTTTAATGGAGAAAATAAGAACGCCGAGAGTGATTGTTCACACTTGGAACATGCAATTTATTGCATTCTTTTTTTGATTGAGGATGAAACAAATTGGTCAAGATCATCACTTGAGCGACAATTAAGGGAGATCCAAATGAGTGTAAACGAAATTTTATTGGGAGCAATGATTGTTGTTTTGTTGTGCAGCGGGGTTATATTTCGATTTTCTTTATATTATCGCAGTCAAGTGAAAATTTTAAAAGAGGAATCTAGAAGAATAAAGCATGAGTTTTTAAGAGATTCTATGAAGATGACTGAAGAACGAGATAGGGCTATTAGAGAGCAAAGTATGGTGATTAAAAGACGCGACCAAGCAATTGAAAAACTGAAAAAACAAATTAAGCAATATGAAAAAAATGAAAAGAAATATAAAAAAATGCTTAAATCTGAAGATGATAAAGAGTGATTGTATTCATATTTTGCATTAAAGGGTTTGGAAATGTGTTAGGAAGATTGGAATGACGAGAGAGATAAACTTTAATGAAGCCAATTATGGTGCTGATGGAGAGATTGTATTGGAAGAGAATATTCAAGTTTACTCTGATTTTATGACAACATTTAAGGTTATAAGACAGAGCGTCGTTGATCATAAAATAAGAGTTTATGATGATAAACCAGTTTATAGGTAGGCTAGTTATTAAAAAGCGCGTCTATACAATCCAGCAATTTTATATTATTGCTGGAAACAGTTTTGCACGTTCTTTTTAGATGTAAGGTATAAATGCTACGATAGTTTCAGCTAATAGGTATAAAAAATTGCATGATAATAGAAAGAAAGAGATATTTGCTTTTTATGAAGATGAAATGGGTAAGTCAGTTATGATTATCAGATACAGAAGAGGAATATGAACGTAAAAGATATTAATATCTTTTAGAGTAAATATATTTCTCATTGATGATTTATCTTCTCTTCATGTGCGTTTATTTTTTATGAAAAATACAACACTTAAGAGATTTTCTTTTTGATAAAGGCTATAGAGATTTGAGTATGATTGAAAATAAACATATAATCTGTAAGAATATGAATGTTCTTTGTGAGTGTCAGAAATAATACAAAAACTTCCTCTCATTGAGGGCAAATCAATCACTTTTCATTTATCACAAAAGTAACTACCATACCATTATACAAAATAAACGCTTGTTTTAATGTTAAAGAACGTTAGGACTGTAGTTCTCTAATAAGAGCCTTATGTGTAATTTCTTTTATTTGCTCAATATTGATTAGGATATCTTGTTTTGTTGGATAACCTTTACTAGAAAAAGCAATTTTTTGTGCATCTCCTGAGATTAAACGCCAGTACCATTGATTGTGAACTCCTTGAAACACCTCAAAATACATGCTTCCCACCTCATAAAATAGCTGATAATTTTCAGGATAAATATTTAACTAATCCGCTTGTAAACATTAATGTATGTCTCTCTAGGAAGTCGTCAATATATTCCCCTTAAATTTTCTGACCTTAAAAAATAATTTCTATGAGAGCTATTATTCTTTTAACAAGAAAAAATTTATTGTCAATAAGATATGAATGAGAATTTTATACTATAAAATTATTTTTTTTAATTTAAAGACACTATACTTTCATTTACAACGCAAATATTTTTCTGTCGTTACAGAAATAAAGTTTATAAATTATATAAAACTTCACCAGCACGGATAAAGTAAAAAAATACTTCTTTCCATACTGGTGTTTAATCATTTCTTGCTTTTTCTTTTGAAATAGACGTTTATTGATTAGCTATAACCTCTTTTTGGGATACGCTTCGAATGAGTAAATCAATGAATAAGCTAAGGGTATAAGAATTGGCCATTTTAGCTTTCATATCGATAAGAGAGGTTGTAGTTTTAGAGTTAAAACCATTTGATAAACCTTGTCTTGACAAATATTGCTGCAATTTTTCATAAGAACTGTCGATTTTTTCTTGATTTAGTTTTTCGTTACGATCACTATCGGCAAGTGTTTCTTCCAGTCCCTCGATTTTTTTAATAAAATAATTCCAGTCAAAATCACCTTTTGTATATTCGGTGTCAAACATTTTTCCTTGTCCAGTTAAAAGCCAATTAATATTGACACCATATAACGTGCGGTATGTTTGTAAGACACTAAGATTGGGTTCTCTCTCTCCACGCTCATAAAAAGCAATGGAATTTTTTGTCATGCTAAAACTTTTAGCTAAGGTTTCACGCGATGGATCGCCTAAAGCAAGACGTACATAACGTAAACGTTTTCCAAATATGGTTTTTGATTCAGTTTCAGGACGTGCCACGAATTATCTCCCTCGGTAAATCATCATGGTATAAATCATTAAATAATAAAAGCACACTATGTATTAATATTCTATGATATAATGTCAATATTATAGCTTTAATTTCTTGTTATTTTTTTATTTGTGTAGATAGAAAGCAATCTTGCACTTATTGTATTGACAATTGATATTCACTTCAAAACAAAATTCCTTGTTGCTACATTTGTCTCTTGCTTTTTTTGAGAGAATTTTCATGTAACTTTACCATATATATTCTATACACCTCTGCATTAATAGATGCAACTTTAAAGAGATGCAAACTTTGGATTGGTACTGGGTGTGCTTAGATGAAGTAGAAAATAAACTTTGAGGAATGATCATGTCCCTATTACGCTATTTTGGGTTTGCTTTTTTTTTCACGATTATTGGTGTCTTTTTAGGAGGGGTTATTGGTTGGTTTGAAACGGAAAGTATTACTGGTTTTCTTAAATATTTTTTTATTTGCTTTGTTTTAGGAATTTTGGAAATTTCTTTATCTTTTGATAATTCTATTATCAATGCGCGTGTTCTTAGTAGAATGAGTCCATTGTGGCGTCGTCGTTTTCTTATATGGGGTATTTTGATAGCTGTATTTGGGATGAGAATTGTTTTTCCATTATTGGTGGTTGTCGTTGCTGTTGGGATTAATCCAATTGCGGCAGTCAAATTAGCGATATGGGAACCACATCGATATGCTGAAGTTTTAACCGATGCGCATATGGGGATTGCTGCTTTTGGAGGAACTTTCCTTATGATGGTTGGCTTAAAATATTTTTTTGATTCTGAAAAAGAAGTGCATTGGCTTAATGTTATAGAGAGATCTGCTCAAAAGTTTGGGGCGCTTGTTGGAATTGATATTGCAATTGTTTTGATTTTGATCTTATTTGTTTCAACTCAGATTGACGCAGAAAATAAAATAACTTTTTTATTAGCAGCACTTTATGGACTTTTGACCTTTATCGGTGTTGAAGTTGTCGGTCATCTCTTGGATACTCCTCAAAAGACTTTAACAACAGTAGCTCACGGGGGAGTAGGGGCGTTTCTTTACTTAGAAGTTCTTGATGCTAGTTTTTCTTTCGATGGCGTGGTTGGTGCTTTTGCCTTTTCACACAACCTTTTTATTATTGCGATAGGTCTTGGTATCGGAGCATTTTACGTTCGTTCTATGACAATTATGTTGGTTGAATCAGGAACATTATTGCATTATCGTTATTTAGAGCATGGTGCTTTTTATGCAATTCTAGTTCTTGCAGTGATTATGTATCTGCAAACGATTATATCGGTTCCTGAAGTTTTAACAGGACTTGTGGGAGTCTGTATTATTGGAATGGCATTATATTCTTCGATTCGTTTTAAGCATCGTCAATTAGA
The DNA here is from genome assembly GCF_042195865.1 of Bartonella sp. AP36NXGY. NCBI lineage: Bacteria > Pseudomonadati > Pseudomonadota > Alphaproteobacteria > Hyphomicrobiales > Bartonellaceae > Bartonella > Bartonella sp. AP36NXGY. Next base: position 38,620 of record NZ_JBHIPD010000005.1, read on the forward strand.
TGAACATGTTGTATCTAAGTAATGGAGATTTCTTCCTTTTTCACACTTTTGTTTATCGCATATCTTTGAATAGAAAGAGGTCTTTTATGCAAAATAAAATACTATTTTATTGCTTATTTGCGTTTTTTTAAAGTTGAGTTCATTGCATGATACTACCCATGAAGCCAATAATGTACAATCTCTAGGATACTTTTTGACCTAAATATAAGACAGAAAGCTGATGTTATACTTTTTACCAGCTTTCAATATTATGACAAGCCCTTGCATTTAATGGGTCATAAGAAGCATTCTTACTGTTTTTTTGAATGATTTATTCATACATTGATTCTCTTTGTAACGTGTAAAAGAATGTTTTTCAAACAGGTTTGAAATGAGAGAATTTACGATATTCTGGACTCTTACTTAAATATGTGCAAAATGATTTATCCTTTATAAATCAGTGTATTATAATGGTAGATTAGAGAAGGATATTTTAAGAGACCATTAAAAGTTCTATACCGGCTTCGTTCATTGTTTTAAGCATAGTGTTTAGTGATCCGTTTACATCAATACCAGCACAGGCATTTAATGAAACACTGACTTTAAAACCGCATTGTATAGCGTGAAGAGCAGAAAATCCGACGCAAAAATCAGTTGCTAAGCCACACATAATGAGCTTAGTAAAACCATGTTCTTTGAGATAAACTTGTAAACCTGTTGGTGTTTTTTGATCATTTTCAAGAAAAGCAGAATAGCTATCCATTTTTTGATTATAGCCTTTTCTAAGGATAAGTTGTGCCTTTTCTGCTCTAAGAGATGGATGGAATTCTGCTCCTTGTGTTCCTCGTATGCAATGATCAGGCCAAAGTATTTGAGGACCATAGTCAAGAATGACTGTATCATAGGGCTTTTTTTCAGGATAACAGGAAGCAAAGCTGCAATGGTTTTTGGGATGCCAGTCTTGGGTTAAGATAACGTGGTCAAAATGATTTATGAGATTATTGACGGCGGGTAAAATAGCATCACCTTGAGGTACGGCAAGTGCTCCACCTAGTAAGAAGTCATTTTGAACATCAATGACGATTAAGGCTTTTTTTTCCATAAATATATTCCTATACGAGATGAGCTTTTATCGTATTTTTAAAAAGCTATATGTCGTCTTGAAGTTTTGAAATGATGTGCTGGATATTGATATTATTTTTATAATTATCAAGCCAAAAGAGGGGGATGGATAAGTTTTTACAATTGGTTTTATAGTTTTTTACGAATTGTAACCACGTACCAATGGGAAGTGCGCTGTAGTCATTTGTTGCTACGTGTTGATGCAAAGCTTTCATGATCATTGGGCTTGGGACGTCAGATCCCATAAGGCGGCGGTCGTTTTGTAAACGTAATTTAAGCCATATCAAGGCAAGGGGTGAAGTCCATTGCTTTCCGTAGCAAAAAATCGATGAAAAAAGAGAAGGATTTTTTACTGCGTAATATAAAGCCCATAAAGCGAGAAAAGAAGGCGCATAGAGAATTGCTTTTCTTTGTGGTATCATATTACATTGATAAGTCGGTTTAATACGATAAAAATACAATGTTATATCTGGTATGGAAAAGAGAGGCAATGTTTGATAACAGGTTTCAGGTACAGCTAAAAAGATTTGCTTTTTGCTCTTTAGGGGGATGTTTTTTTGCATTCAGGACCATACTGGGGCTTGTGAGATTAGAAAAAATGTACCAATATAAAGCGAAAGCTTTTGATACGACGTAAGTGCTATTTACTGTACAGTTTCAAAAAGCAAAAGCAGTTTTTTCAAAATCCTAATCTTTAATATCGCATAATATAAAGAGAAATTTATGGCACGTCAATTTATCTATCATATGGCTGGGCTTAACAAGTCTTACGGCAATAAAAAAGTTCTAGAAAATATTCATTTGTCTTTTTATCCAGATGCGAAGATCGGTATTTTAGGGCCGAATGGTGCAGGGAAGTCAACTATTTTACGTATTATGGCTGGGCTAGATAAGGAATATACGGGAGAAGCATGGATTTCTGAAGGAGCACGCTGTGGTTATCTACCACAAGAACCTTTGCTTGATGCGAGCAAAGATGTGCGTGGTAATGTGATGGAAGGTGTTGCAGATAAACAGGAAATTCTTGAGCGTTATAACGAATTGATGATGAATTATAGCGAGGAAACGGCTGATGAAAGCGCACAGCTTCAGGACATTATTGACAGTCAGAATCTTTGGGATTTAGAAAGTCAAGTGGAAATGGCTATGGCTGCTCTTGGCTGTCCGCCAGCCGATGGGGATGTAACAAAACTTTCGGGTGGTGAGAAGCGGCGTGTTGCACTTTGTAAATTGCTTTTGTCAAAACCTGATTTATTACTTTTGGATGAACCGACAAACCATTTAGATGCTGAAACGACGGCTTGGCTTGAGAGGCATCTACGTGAATATCCTGGGGCTGTGCTTTTGATAACCCATGATCGTTATTTTCTCGACAATGTAACGGGTTGGATTTTAGAATTAGATCGCGGTAGAGGTATTCCTTATGAGGGGAACTATTCTGCTTATTTGGGGGCTAAAGCCAAGCGTTTGGCTCAGGAAGGCCGTGAAGAGGCGGCGCGTCAACGTGCTTTATCACGTGAGCAAGAATGGATCGCTTCTAGTCCAAAAGGGCGACAAGCAAAGTCAAAAGCTCGGATTAAGGCTTATGATGAGTTGGTTCAAGCAGCACGTGAGCGCCGTCCTGGAGAGGCGCAAATCATTATTCCTATTGGAGAAAGGTTAGGACAAGTTGTTATTGAGGTTGATAATCTCTCTAAAGCTTATGGTGAACGTGTATTGATTGATTCTCTTTCTTTTAAACTTCCTGCTGGTGGCATTGTCGGCGTTATTGGGGCCAATGGTATGGGAAAGTCGACCTTGTTTAAAATGTTGACGGGACAGGAAAAGCCCGATTCAGGTCAGATACGTATCGGTGAAACAGTTCACATGAGTTATGTGGATCAGAGTCGCGATTCCTTGGTGGGGGATAAAACTGTTTGGGAGGAAATTTCTGGTGGAAATGACATTATTAAATTAGGCAAATATGAGATGAATAGCCGCGCTTATTGCGGGGCTTTTAATTTCAAGGGGGCAGATCAGCAGCAGAAGGTGGCAAATTTATCAGGAGGGCAGCGCAATCGCGTACATTTGGCGAAACTTCTAAAAGAGGGGGGGAATGTGCTTCTTCTTGATGAACCGACAAATGATCTTGATACTGAAACATTGGGTGCATTGGAAGATGCATTGGAAAATTTCGCTGGTTGTGCAGTTATCATATCGCATGATCGTATGTTTCTTGATCGATTGGCAACACATATTTTAGCCTTTGAAGGTGATGGTCATGTAGAATGGTTTGAAGGTAATTTTGCTGAATATGAGGCTGATAAAGTTCGTCGTCTTGGGGCGGAATCTCTTAATCCTAAGCATGCAAATTATAAACCTCTTACACGCTAGAATTTTTTATCTTATCGCAACTTTGTTAGAATAATAGTGTATTTTATTGCGTTTGTTATTTCATAAATAAAGTGTGTGTGTACTCTGTGGGAGTTTTTATTCATTGAAAAGAGTAAGAGACACTTTATGAAATTATGACCTAAATAGGGTTATTTTACTCATGATATATAACCGGTTATTTTTTGTAAAACTGCAATGAAAAGGAGGGGATGGAGCGTATAGTATTACTTCTACAAATGCCTTGGTCATTGAGCATTATCATCTTTACTTAATAAAAATGCAAGCTGGCATTATCATGTTATTTTTTCTCAATAGTATGCAGTTCTTGTTTTTAGGTGGGCATAAAAGGTATTTTTATCCATCTGTCCCCTCCGTTTATGAGCTGTAAGAGAATGATTTGGATTGATTTATCATGAATAGATTTGAAATGAGAAAAATCTACGGTATTCCGGTTTTTTATTCAAGTTAAAAATGAATTATTATTATAAATCAATGTATTCTCATTATAACGAGAAGCAGGGAGATAAGATCTGTTCGTTTTTTACATTAGCCTATTTTTTTCATAGTATGATAAAATAGAGAGAACAAAATAGATGAGAATATGCGTTGTATGCTTGACTTTTTTTCCTATAAACAAATGTTTATAGGAATGTTTAGGGGATAATTATGAAAAAAAGTGCAAGTTTAGATGCAATGATTGTGCTGCTGAAAGCGGTCGCAGAAGTAAGCCATTTACGTGTTCTTAGGCTCTTACATCATGAAGATTTAACAATTCCTGATTTTATTTTTATTCTTGATCAGTCGCAAGCGTGTATATCACGATATTTACGTTTATTGTACGAAGCACGATTGATTGAGCGTTATCAGAAGGGGGATAGCCTTTATTTTAAGCTTTGTCATGATTTTTGGGGTAAAGACATTGTGATAGGTATTCTTTCGGCTTTGCCAAAGGATGATGTGTTGTTAGCGCATGATTTAGAACGTTTGAAGGATGTTAAAAAGCAGCGTCAAAAAACGAGGAAGAAGCATTTCTTACAAAATGCGTTGCAACGGGATGTATTACGGTCATCCTATATGGCAGATCATGGTGTAGAAAACTCGTTACTTGAAATCATTGGCGATAAACCATTTCAGACGATGTTGAATATTGGAAGAGGTGGAGACTCTATCTTAAAATTGTTTTCTAATCTTTATACGCATGCGGTTCAAGTTGTGCTTGATAGCAATGTTTTTCACTTGTCTGTTGGAGATACAACTTTTGATTTAGTTATTCTTCATTGGGTTTTACATTTTCTTGAAAATCCTGAAATATTCCTTCATGAGATATCAAGTGTTTTGCGTCCTCATGGCCGTTTATTGATTGTGGATTTTGGTTATCATGAAATTGAGTCTTCATATTCTGATCAAGTGCATATGCGTTTTGGATTTTCGGCTTTACAAATAGAACAATGGCTTAAAAATGCGGGACTTGTTCTAGAACAAACGGTTTGTCTTACTCCTATACAAAATGAAAACAGTGAGGAGGGGAGTGCTACGCTTTGGCTTGCTCGTGATCCGCGTTTATTAGTTGACGATATCAAAGATAAACAAGTAGATTTTGCATAAATCGCGTTTGTTAACGTACTTTATACTCTGATTTTTCTCAAGAATAGCGTAGAGATAAAACTTTATTCAATCATTGATAAGCTATTGTTTTTTACATTTGTATTATGTTTTTATATGGGAGTATTGGTGTTTTATAGCGGCGTGTAGGCTGTATAATGAAGCACCTTCTATAGAGTTAAGCCTATGAGGATCATTATTTAAGGTGTTCTTGATATCATATTTATGTTATTAGCCAATATATTGATTTTAAAAGATCATTGATTTTTTTAGACTCAATAAGAGGTTTAAATACAGGAATGTTGTTTCATTTCAAATTTCCTGTTTCAGAATCCGAAAGAGTCTGTTTGTCTGCTACAAAAGAAGGTATTTATCTTAATGATACCGTTTGTAAAAGAAAATACATCTTTCATACATTTTCTAAATGTGGGAGCGGCTGCAATATGATATAATGCCGCACAATATAATCATAGTGAAGGCTCATACCTTCATAAATGTCAAAGATGGTGGTGCCCAATAGATCTTAAAATATCTCTTTAAAACAGGTTTTTAGATAAGGAGTACGTTGGAACTTTTAGTGAGGGGTGCAAAAAGATGCTCTAAAAAGACGAAAAAGTAAAAGGGTAAGACAATGCATTATATTCATAAAAATAAGATCGGCGATGATCTACGGATAGTCTGTGGCTGAAAGTAGGAAAGAAAAGTGTGATATTACACTAAAGTTTCGTATCTCTTTATCATGAGAAGTTATGAAGGTTATTAAATAAGTCCATTGTTTTTGCCAAAAGTATTTTCTTTCTTTTTATGTTTGCCGCTCATCTTATGACGCAGTCCGTTGGTATAGCGTAAAATTGATAGGGCACCATCGTCTTTAGTTTAAGTAAAAGTTGTAAGCCGGCATCATCGTTTTATGTTTTTTATCCATATGCTTCTTCTTGTTTGTGATGTGCGGTAGTATGGCTATTCATTAATTCAATAGACGAAGATTTAAAATAAGGGAACCTTACGTTCTTGAGATCTCTCATGTAAATTGTAAAATGATGAGTTATGATTGTAAATCAATGAATTGTTTACGTTAGAAGAACAGAATATAAAAATTTTTGAGCATAGAAACTACTGTGTGTATTATTTTACGGGATCATTTAAATGATAGAGATTAAGAGAAAATGTCTGTATTGATTTCGGTTTGTTATGTTAAAATGCGTTAGAGACTGTTGGTTATTGTAAAATGGTTTATCGTTATTTGGAATGACGATGGGGCGTGATTCGAAACAAATACCTTCAGAGCTCTCATTTTTTCATAAGATTAAGCTGTTTAAGTTCCTCATTGATTGTTACATGAGGGATGTAACAATATTTTAATGATCATTTACAGAAATTTTTTATAAAGATAGATAAGATTTTATTTTCTCTAATTTATTGTTTTATTTAAATAATTCATAGCTTTCTTGCAAGAAGATGTTTTCCATTTTTTACGGTTATTTGTGTAAGATTTTAAAAATCTACGTTTTTCTTTTTGTGGTGATTGCTGTTGGAAAAGTGATTCTACTTTTACGTAGTTTGATTTTTATAGGGTGGATACGTAGAAATTACTGTTTTTTAATATGATCATCAGAGTTATGAAAGAAACTATTTAAAAGTTATAATGATCGTAGATTCTAATTGATGCTTCTTGAAATAAAATTGCTTCAAATTGGGTCATTTTGAACTTTTTTTGCCTAAATTTAAACATTTTTAAATAATTTATAATTCTTTTATGTTTTTTTGCGTAGAAGATGATAAGAATTTCTTGTTGTTTAAAGAATTTTATTCCATAGCAAGAATATTGCATCGGCTATCTTAGTGGTTGATGTAAGAGGACAATCGGGGAACCTCCTCCCCCCCCCCCGCGTGGATCCCCTAGATTGTCTGGCCTGACTGAGGATTTCCTCAGTCAGGCTTTTTGTAATTATTTTAGGAAATGTAAGGTGTTATTAGGGGGGAGGTGTAAAATTTGTTATTGTTTCGCCTATAGTACCTAAATACATAGAGGGGCGAGTCTTATTGGGCGGATAGTGTTAGCGTATTCATTTTTAATAATTTGATTTTTCTTTATTGAGGCATTGTTGAATGCTATAAGGGGAATCATAAAAGGAATCTATGTTTGTATTCTGTGGTCTTTAGGTAAGAGATAATGGGATCTTTTTCGCATCGTATTATTTTTATTTTATTCGTATTTTTTATTTTTGGCGCTGTCTTTTTTGCTTCTCGAAGTGGTGTTGTTTATCAGTTTTTTCCCGGTCGCTCTTCTTTTTCTTCTCAGCAGCTTGATGTAACAGAGGAGGAGTTATTAGAGAGATTATCCGTATCTTTTCCAGATATTATCAAGCATCTTTCTAAAATGACCCCTCAACAGCAAGAGTTGTTTATTGCGCAGCTGCGTCGTGATGTAATTGCGCTTGCTTCTAAAAGTGGTCAGAGTCGTGAGCAGGCTCAAAAATCTGGTGAAACTGTTGCTATGGCTCTCTCGAAAGCGATTTCTCGTCCTTCCGTTGCTAATGCTTATTTTTAGCTATTTTTTTAATCGCGCTTTTGGGGTTTATTTTAAGGAGAAAGAGCTTCTCTTGAAATTTTGAAAAGTGCGAGGAGATGATCAATTTGTAAGGTATTAACAAAATTTATCTCTCAAAAGGTAAGCAATTGGAGTATAAGGGTAATGTTGCAATCATTACAGGAGTGATAGAAAGTCTATCAAGGGTATTGGTCCAAGTTAATTGCATTATCAATCGCTACAATGACAAAAGCAGTATTGACTATAATAAAACACGTTAACTGCATTTTATATGCCGGTTATTTTTTTATTTGATATGAGAAAATAAAATTTTTTAAAGGATTTAAGCTTTTTTTGTTCTACAGATTTTAGGATATTTATCCACTTGTATGATTTCTGAAAATGAGGTGCAAGACTGATAAGATGATAGTCTGTGACAAAGAAAAAATATTTGAATGAAGATGAGAGGTCTATTTTTATTTAAAAAGGCTTTGGGGGTATTGAGTTTTCTAACATTTTTCAAAAAAAATAGACACAAGTAATTGTTAAGCTTTGTTGTAGGGATAAAAACGGATATAACTTTTTTAGTATATTGTTTTATAATGATAATTTATCATTTTATATTGAATGAGAATCTTAAGAATTGTAAAATCCTCTCATTTTAAATTTATCCATGGTGAAAAAATTAAAATCAGTTTCTTGTATACCACAAGTAGAGGCTTGTGTGGATAAAAACTCTTTATAAAAAGGAATTAAAAAGCTTCTTTGAGACATCTTGAGAGCTAAAAGTCTGTTCCAATATTTTGAATTGGTAAAGAGTATGATGGTTTTAGTATATTTATGAATTTTTTATGCGCAATGATGGGGGGATTTGTTTTGTGATTTTTTGAGGTTTTATCGGACATAAAGAGTGCAGTGGGTGTTTATTAATCAGAGAGAAGCGTTGATAACGATTTATATTTTTTGTGAACCTTTTTTGATATCGAGCATCTTCGGTAAAAAGATGCTCTTGTCTCTCTTTCTTTGAGGGATTGATCTCAATAAAAAAATTAATAATCTTATGTAAAAAATATTACATCTAGTTCAGATGCTATTTTTTTAATATAAAAATTGATTGATACAACAGAGATAGCCGCAAGTTATAGATTATATCATTTTATTTGATACGCTATAAGATTAATTATAGTCTTTTTATTTTTTTATTTTATGATATAGAGAAATCTGAGACTTGTGCATAAAGATATATTCTTTTATTTCATAATTTTAGCTTGAAATTGTCTTACTATTTCCTTTTTAAAGACGTTCTTTTGCTTTCTTTTTTGTATAATACATTTGCAAATTACTTGCGGCTAGAATTTGAGAATGTTTGAGTGAAGAGAAAGAAAATGCAATTTTTGAAAATCTTGTTAAATACAGCATGTGCTGTATTTTTTGTATTTGATATAAGTTGGACTCATAGTGTCTTAAATGTTGCGGAATCAGGAGAAACCTCAGTGATTGTTGCTTCTAAGATTTCTGCTCGTCCTTATGAGTTTCTTATTCAGAAACTTGCGAATAAATATAATGTTCCCGTTAATTTAGCACATGCTGTTGTAAAAGTTGAAAGTAATTATAAGGCAGGTATAAAGGGGGCTGCTGGCGAAATAGGTTTGATGCAAATTAAACCCTCTACGGCACGAGGGTTGGGCTTTAGTGGTTCTGTACAGGATTTGTACGATCCTGCGACCAATCTTGAATATGGTATGCGTTATTTGGCAAGGGCCTATAAACTCAGTGGTGGAAGTACGTGTGGTACAATCCTTAAATATAACGCAGGTCATGCTGCAAAAAAAATGAATTCCATTTCAGCGAAATATTGCGCAAAAGTAAAGACTTATCTGGCTTCATTAAAATAAAAACATCTGTTGAGAGAGGTTTGTCATAAAATATTTTAAGATGCTATTTTCACGGAGCAGAAAATGTTTTATAAATCAGTATGTCAGTCGGCTGGGCAGCCGCGCTTGTCTGATACTGAAATACGGCAGGTGAGGAAAGTCCGGGCTCCATGGAAAGACGGTGCCGGGTAACACCCGGCAGGGGTGACCCTAGGGAAAGTGCCACAGAAAGTAAACCGCCTATTTTTATAGGTAAGGGTGAAAGGGTGGAGTAAGAGCCCACCGCGCATTCAGTAATGAATGTGGCAAGGTAAACCCCACCGGGAGCAAGACCAAATAGAAATGACGTGCAAAATTTAATTTGCAGCCGATTTCCGGGCGAGTCATTCGGGTAGGTTGCACGAGGCGGATGGTAACATCCGTCCCAGATGAATGGTTGCCATGTAAAGTGTAAGCTTTACTCTACAGAACCCGGCTTATAGGCCGACTGATATTTCATGATGATAGGCGATATTTTATAAGATCAATTATATATGGTCTTTTATGGAGTCTATGTGTTTGAAATGGACACTTGAGCAAAGGGTGTTTAAAAAAATTATAACATTTCTTTAAGTATAATGCGTTAGGATCTGTTTTGGGATAACTTTAGTTTTTTCGTTCATTGTGATTAATGTGAAAGTTGAAGGTCAGGTTATTCTAAGATCAGTTGCCATGAGAGAGCTGTTGATTTAAGACAGCATAACTTCAAGACGGATTATTTTGATAAAGCAGGATCAAAGAGCTGAACGCCATATTCCAGTGTTGTTACAGCCAGTTTTGGCTGGGCTTATGCCATTGGTTGGAGCAAAAGTAATTGATGGTACCTTTGGTGCTGGTGGGTATACGCGCGCTTTATTAAAGGCAGGAGCACAGGTGATTGCTCTTGATCGTGATCCTCATGCTATCAGCGCGGGACAATCGCTTGTTGATGAATTTTTTCCACGCCTTCGTTTGGTCCATATGGCGTTTTCACAGCTCGATCGTGTCGTTGAAGAGAAGGTGGATGCAGTTATTTTGGATATTGGTGTCTCTTCAATGCAGCTTGATGAAGCAGAAAGAGGTTTTTCTTTTCAAAAAGATGGTCCATTGGATATGCGAATGGCTCAGACTGGTTTTACAGCCAGCGATGTTGTCAATCATTTAAAAGCAAGGGATTTGGCACGTATTTTTAAGATATTAGGGGAAGAGCGTTATGCGGGGCGAATTGCACGGATGATTGAAAAGCGTCGTGTTGTGCAGCCTTTTTTGCGTACAGGTGATTTGGCGTATGCTATCGAAACGTTGATAGGACGTAAGCCGGGAGATCGTATTCATCCGGCAACACGTGTATTTCAGGCTCTTCGTATCTATGTTAATGATGAAATTGGTGAATTGGCATGTGGTTTATTTGCTGCTGAACGCGTTTTAAAAGCTGGAGGCCGTTTGGGGGTTGTCAGTTTTCATTCTCTTGAAGATCGTATGGTCAAAAGATTTTTTTCGGCTCGTTCTGGAGAATGTATGAGATCACGCTATCTGCCAGAAATAAAGGCTGCTCCAGCAACATTTTTTCCTTTGTTTCGAGGTGGGATCACGGCAACTAAAGAGGAGTTACAGAAAAATCCTCGTTCACGTTCTGCGAGGTTGCGTATTGGTGTACGGACTGAAGCAGAGGCTCTTGCAGCAGATATGAAATTATTTGGTTTAGCAGAGATTGCCAGTTTTGAAGGCAGCAAAAAATGACAGTTTTTCGTACATTTGATATGATTTTAGTGTTGATTATGATTTGTATGGCAGGACTTACTTATAAGGTAAAATATGATGTTCAAAAGCGAATGAACGAAGTTCTTCATCTTGAGCATGAAATTGCTGCAGCAAAAAATACGGTAAGTTTGCTTCATGCTGAGTGGGCTGTGATGATAAGGCCTTCACGCATGCAAAAACTTGCGAAACGTTATCAGAAAGAACTTGGGTTAGAGGTTATACAGCCGCGTCAAATCGTGGAGTTTAAAGACATTCCGGTACGGGTACATGATCAAATTGAAGAAGTGATTAAACAAAATATCTTGGAAGATAATCAAGATATTTTGACAAATAATCGGGCTTCTCAGATCAATAGTGTTGTCCAAAAAGGCGCGCAGTAATGAAATCGACTTTTTTATTCTCACAGAAGAAAAAGCGCTTAAAGAATTCGTTGAATAATCATAATGTTTCTGTTCGTCGTCCCTATTCTAGTCGTCCACGTTTGCTTTTTTCGTTGTTCTGCTTTTTAATTTTATATGGCATCATGGGGGCTTGCCTTATTTCTTATGGGTTGGAAGGTGGACAGATTGAAGAAGCAAAAGGGCCTGGAGTTCTTCAATTGATGGCACGTCCTGATATCGTTGATCGTAATGGTCGTTTATTGGCAACAGATATTAAAACTTATTCACTTTTTGCTGAGCCACGACGTATTATTGATGTGGATGAAACAATTGAATTGCTCTCAACAGTTTTGCCTGATCTTAATTGGCAGGAAACCTATAAGCGCTTAAAAAGAAAATCTAGTTTTTCTTGGATACAGCGGGGGTTAACACCAATGCAGAAGACGCAAATTATGGCTCTTGGTATACCAGGAATTGGTTTTCGGACTGAAATTCGTCGTTTTTATCCTGATGGACCTGTAACTTCCCATATTCTCGGTATGGTGAATGTTGATAATCAGGGCATTGCAGGTATGGAAAAATATATTGATGATGCGGGGTTGAGTGCTTTGCGTGCCGCTGGTCTTGCCATGGAAGAATCGTTAAAACAAGTTCAGCTTTCGATTGATGTGCGTGTTCAGGCAATTGTTCATGATGAACTTATTCAGGCTATGAAGCGTTATAAGGCAATTGCTGCAGGAGCTGTTATTTTAAATATACATACGGGGGAAGTTTTGGCTTTGGCATCACTACCAGATTTTGATCCTGGAAATCCTATCGAAGCTTTAAAAAGTGATCGTCTCAATCGGATGACGGCAGGAGCTTTTGAAATGGGATCAATTATTAAAAGTTTTACGACCGCCATGGCACTTGATTCCAATATTTTTCATTTAAACAGTATTATTGATGCTTCAAAGCCAATAAAAGCAAGTAGTGGGTATACTATTCATGATTTTCATGGAAAAAATCGACCCTTAACGTTATGGGAGGTTTTTATTTATTCTTCTAATATTGGTTCTGCTAAAGAGGCATTGGCGATAGGGATTGATAAACATCGTGGTTTTTTACAAAAACTTGGATTACTGGATCGTCTCACAACAGAGTTGCCTGAAGTTGCCCACCCTATTGTGCCACATCATTGGAAGGATATACATTCTATGACGATTTCTTTTGGGCATGGTATGGCAACAACACCCTTGCAAACAGCTGTCGGGGCTGCTGCTTTAATGAATGGTGGTTGGTTAATTGCTCCGACATTTTTAAAACGCACAAAAGAACAAACTCTGCACCATGCAAAACGGGTTTTGCAGGCTAAAACAAGTCAAAATATGCGTTACCTTTATCAATTAAATAGTGATATTGGTTCTGGACGTAATGCAAAAGTAGAAGGCTATCGTGTAGGTGGTAAGACAGGAACAGCTGAAAAAGTTGAAAATGGAAAATATTCTAAAACAAAAAATTTCAATAGTTTTCTTGCTGCTTTTCCTATTGAAGATCCTGCTTATGTTGTTTTAACAATTATCGATGAACCAAAGCCAGAGGAGGGACAGCGTTCAGCAACAGCGGGAATGAATGCTGGACCAATGCTTGCTAATATTGTTCGTCGCACAGCTAGTTTTCTTGGTGTAAAACCCGATTTTAAAAAAGAATATGAGCCTCTTTTAAGTAAAAAGAGCAATTCAAGTTTCGTTAAACAACGGTAAAATGAATATAAAGGTGCGTTATCATGTTGTTGGGAACAGTTTTTACAGAATGTGTTGAAGATGAAAGTCTTTCTTCAATAGAAATAACAGGAATCAGTGTGGATTCTCGGCAAGTTTTGCCAGGCTATGTTTTTGTCGCTGTTCAAGGAAAAAAAAGTGATGGAAGGCACTATATAGATGATGCGATAAAGCGTGGCGCACGAGCAATCGTTACAGATTATCATGCTGTTCTTGAGGATTTATCTGTTCCCATTTTACGTGTTTCTAATGTTCGTCATAGTTTAGCGTTGGCAGCTGCACGTTTTTACGGTTCTCAGCCTGAAACGGTCGTTGCTGTGACTGGTACAAGTGGTAAAACATCTGTTGTCTCTTTTCTTCGGCAAATTTGGACTTATGCTGGATTTTGTGCTGCGAGTATAGGAACGGTTGGTGTTGTTTCTCCTAAACGGAATGTTTATGGTTCTCTCACAACACCTGATCCGGTCGTCTTGCACCGTCTTCTTTATGAAATTTCTCATGAAGGTGTGACTCATGCAGCTCTTGAAGCTTCTTCGCATGGGCTTGACCAAGGACGACTTGATGGAGTCCGTTTAACGGCTGGTGCCTTTACCAATTTAGGGCGAGATCACATGGATTATCACACGGGGGTAGAGGATTATTTGCGGGCTAAAATGAGGTTGTTTGATACACTTTTGCCTGTATCTGCTCCTGCTTTGATTTTTGCTGATGATGTTTATTCACAAAAGGTTATTGATGTTGTTACACAAGCGCGCCGCCGTGTCTTGACAATTGGTCGTAAGGGGCAATTTATCACGATTAATCGTGTCGAACATCAACGCTCAAAACAGTGTATTGAGTGTCGTGTGGAAAACAATATTTATACATTTGATTTGCCTTTAGCTGGAGATTTTCAGGTCGCCAATGCGCTTATGGCAGCGGGGTTAGCAATTGCAACGGGCGTTTCACCTCGTAAGGTTTTTTCTGCGCTTGAAACTTTGCAGGGAGCACCTGGGCGGTTAGAGTTTGTGGGAAAGACAGAAAATAATGCGCTTGTTTACATTGATTATGCCCATAAACCAGAAGCTTTGGAGCAGGTTTTGCTTTCTGTTCGTCCCTTTACGCAAGGGCGCTTGATCGTTGTTTTTGGTTGTGGAGGAGATCGTGATCAAGGGAAAAGACCTTTGATGGGAAAAATTGCGGCGGATAAAGCGGACATTGTTATTGTAACGGATGATAATCCTCGCACAGAAATGCCAGAAAAAATACGCAAGGATATTTTACAGGCGGTGCCAACAGCAATAGAGATAGCAGATCGTGGAGAGGCTATTTCTTACGCGGTGGAGCTTTTGAAAGTTGGTGATACATTAATCATTGCTGGAAAAGGTCATGAGGATGGCCAAATTATAGGGCAGACAACTTATCCTTTTTCAGATCGTCTGAAAGCGATAGAAGCTTTAGAGGACCGAAAAAAATGACAGCTTTATGGGATAAGCAAGCACTTGTTGCTGCAGTTAATGGTGTTGTAATGGGAAGCCTGCCAGAAACTTTTTCTGGGGTTTCCATTGATAGCCGTACTCTTGCGGAAGGGGATGTTTTTTTCTGCATTAAAGGGCATCATCTTGATGGTCATGATTTTGCTGCGCAAGCTTATGAACGAGGTGCAGGCGTTCTTATCGTTGCGGAACACCGTTTGAGGGATATGAAAAAGATATCGGCTCCACTCATTGTCGTTCCTGATGTTTTGAAAGCCTTAGAACAACTTGCACAAGCTGCACGCAAACGTTCAAGAGCTAAGATTATCGCGATAACAGGATCGGTGGGAAAAACAACGACAAAAGAAGCTTTGAAACAAGCACTTGCAACGGCTGGGAATGTTCATGCGAATCTCGCTTCTTTAAACAATTGCTGGGGGGTTCCACTCACTTTAGCGCGGATGCCTGTGGAGAGTGATTATGGTATCTTTGAAATTGGCATGAATCACAGAGATGAAATTCGCCCTCTGGTCAAACTGGTTTGTCCGCATGTTGCTCTCATTACGCATATTTGTGCAGGACATATGGGTTTTTTCAAGGATCTTGAAGAAATAGCAAAGGCAAAAGCTGAAATTTTTGAAGGATTGGATGAGGAAGGCATTGCCATTTTAAATGCGGATAGTGATTTTTTTTCTTATCTCGTTCAAAAAGCAAAGAAATGCGGTGTAAAAAAGATCTTAAGCTTTGGTGAGACTAAAGATGCTGATTATCAAGCGCATGATATACGTCTTCTAACCGATAGTTCTTCTATGATTGTGCGTATGGGGGGGCGGGATAGGGAGGTCCAAATTGGTGCTCCTGGGCGCCATATTGTGCAAAATAGTTTAGGGGTTATTGCTGCTTGTGATGCTATGGGGGTTGAGCTAGAGCCTGTTTTTCTTTCTTTTCGCCATTTTTCTTCTCAAAAGGGGCGAGGTGTTCGTTATCGACTGTCTTTATCAAATGGGGGTGAATTTTATCTCATTGATGAAAGCTATAATGCAAATCCTGCTTCTATGCGTGCTGCACTTGAGCTTCTTGCTACAGGGCCTGTAGGGAAAGGGGGGCGGCGAATTGCTATTTTAGGAGATATGCTAGAGTTAGGGGAGTATAGTGAAAAGCTTCATCGTGATTTAATAAAACCAATACGTCTTTCTGGTGCTAATCCGGTTTTTCTATTTGGTGAGGCGATGAAATCTTTAGTCAGTGATTTGTCTGCTGGTGTTAAGGTTCATTATGCTGAAAATATTGAGAAAATTTTATCGCTTCTTTTAGCAGAAATTTCTTCTGGGGATCTGCTTATGGTTAAATCATCCAATAGCCTTTGTTCATCAAATATTGTGACTGCATTGCTTGATCGCTATAAAGCGGTTTCTTCATAGTTTTAAGAGGTTTTTTTATTCCATGATGCTATTTTTTTCTTCGTTTAGTGATTGGCTTCCAGGTGTGAATGTATTTCGTTATATTACTTTTCGCACGATAGCGGCTATGCTTACTTCGGGGCTTATCGTCTTTTTGTTTGGACCTAGCATCATTGCTTCTCTTAAATTGCGGCAGGGTAAGGGGCAACCGATTCGTGCTGATGGTCCTCAAACACATTTTAAAAAGGCTGGAACACCTACAATGGGTGGATTGATGATTTTAATCGGCATTGTGGTATCGGCATTTTTATGGGGTAATTTATCGAATATTTATTTTTGGGTATCGCTATTGGTTATGCTTTCTTTTGGGGGAATTGGATTTTATGACGATTATCTTAAGGTCACAAAACAAACAGACAAAGGATTTTCTGGGAAAGCACGATTAAGCTTGGAGTTTTTTGTTGCGGCAATTGCGGCTTTTGCCATCTTGAAAATTGGCTCATCTGGATTAGCTTTGCCTTTTTTAAAAGATTATCTTATCAATTTGGGCTGGTTTTTTATTCCTTTTTCTGCTTTCGTCATTGTTGCGACGGGTAATGCGGTTAATTTAACGGATGGACTCGATGGGCTTGCTATTGTTCCTGTGATGGTTGCAGCTTTATCTTTTGCTCTGATTGCTTATCTTTCTGGTAATATGAATTTTGCTGATTATCTCCAAATCCATTATGTATCGGGAACAGGTGAATTGGCTGTTTTATTGGGAGCTGTTGTTGGGGCAGGGCTTGGTTTTTTATGGTTTAATGCACCACCTGCAGCTATTTTTATGGGAGATACTGGTTCATTGGCTCTTGGAGGACTCTTAGGGACTGTTGCGGTTGCTACGAAACACGAAATTGTTTTGGTTCTTATTGGTGGGCTTTTTGTTGTGGAAGCTTTTTCAGTCGTTATTCAGGTTGGTTATTTCAAATTAACAAGAAAACGCGTGTTTCTTATGGCACCGATACATCATCATTTTGAGAAAAAAGGCTGGACTGAAAGCCAAGTCGTGATACGCTTTTGGATTATTTCGATTGTTCTCGCTCTCATAGGTCTTTCAACACTTAAATTGCGGTGAGAATGTGATTTCTGTTACGTGTTATAAAGGTCAAAAAGTTGCTCTGTTTGGATTGGGACAGTCTGGACTAGCAACGGCACAAGCATTGATGTGCGGTGGCGCAGAAGTGGTGGCGTGGGATGATAGTTCTTCAAGCGTGCAAATGGCTTTTCGGCACAATATTCCAACACGAGATCTCCGTTATGAAGATTGGTCAGAATTTGTTGCATTGATTGTAGCTCCTGGAGTTCCTTTAAGTTATCCTCAGCCCCATTGGATTGTTGAAAAAGCACGAAAAAAAAATATAGAAATTATCGGTGATATTGAATTATTTGTTCGTGCGCGCCAGCATTTTTTACAACATTATGGTTTGTGTGACCAAGATGTTCCTTTCATTGCGATTACGGGGACGAATGGCAAGTCAACCACAACGGCTTTACTTGCGCATTTGTTGGAAAAAATGGGCTATGATGTGCAGATGGGGGGAAATATCGGAAAAGCAATATTGACGCTTAAGCCATTTGTTAAAAAACGTATCTATGTGATTGAATGTTCATCATTTCAAATTGATCTTACTCCCTCTCTTCAGCCGACCATTGGACTTTTATTGAATTTAACACCTGATCATATTGATCGACATGGGAGTTTTGCCTGTTATGTGCAAACCAAAAGGCATCTGATTGCTCAGGCTTCTCAGGCTTTCATTTCAGTTGATGATGCAGCTTGTCGGGTTTTATATCAACAGTTACTTCATGATGGGAAGCAAATTGAGGCAATTTCCAAGGATCATTTTGTTGAAAATGGTTTTTATGCAGATGGGACCAAGCTCTTTTCTGTTCGTCAAGGACAGAGTCATATGCTTGCAGATCTTGCTCCTATGGCGGGGTTACGTGGGAGTCATAATGCGCAAAATGCCCTTATGGCATTAGCAACATTGCAGGCTTTAAAAATAACCGATCCTTCTGTGAACAAGCATTTGGCAAGTTATAAAGGGTTGGATCATCGTATGCAGCAGGTGCGTAAAATGGGGGCGGTTTTGTTTATCAATGACAGCAAGGCTACTAATGCAGATGCAACAGCTCCTGCGCTTTCCACCTTTAATGATATTTTTTGGATTGTTGGAGGACAGGCAAAAAAGGGAGGGATAGAGTCTCTTAGAGAATTTTTTCCTAAAATTCGTAAAGCTTATTTGATTGGGAGCGCGGCGGAAGAATTTGCTCGCACTATTGGATCTGCTTTTCCCTTTTCTATGAGCTTAACTTTGAAAAATGCGGTGCGTGAAGCAGCTGTTGACGCAATGGGTTGTAAGGAAAAAGAGGTGACGGTTCTTTTGTCACCTGCTTGTGCAAGTTATGACCAATTTAAAAATTATGAAATGCGAGGCGAAGCATTTGTCTCTTTTGTGATGCAGTTACAATAAAAAAGCATCAGTTATAAAAAAATATTTTTGCGTTAAGACTCCAGAATCTTTTTTTGTGTAATTTAGTTTTTAAAGTGTTTGTTAAACAGGCTGGGGAACCATATTACTTTGAGATAATTTATAAAATGGATAAGGTGGATACCATGGTGACGCGTGCAGATAGAGATCCAATTGCTAATTGGTGGTGGACGATTGATCGCTCTATCTTTGCAGCTTGTTTAATTTTAATGGGAATTGGCATTATGCTGTCTTTTGCTGCCAGCCCTATTATTGCAAAAAAAATCGGAATTGCTGATAGTTTTTATTTTGTTCGGTGGCATATCATTTTTAGCATTTCAGCATTTTTTACGATGGTTACCATTTCCTTTTTTTCGCTTTCTAATATTCGTCGTTTATGTGCTCTTTTGCTCATTGTAACGCTTGCTCTTATGGTTGCAACCTTATTTTGGGGTCCAGAATTAAAGGGAGCACGGAGGTGGATTCTACTATTTGGTTTTTCTGTACAGGCTTCAGAGTTTATGAAGCCAGCTTTTGTGGTTATGTCCGCTTGGCTTTTTTCGGAACAGATACGCAAGAGGGGCATTCTGGGTTATACGTTAGCGATTCTACTTTATGCCATTTGTTGTGTGCTTCTGGTTTTGCAGCCTGATATTGGACAAACAGTTTTAATAAGTGCAACATGGGGGGGGCTGTTTTTTATTGCTGGTGTCCCTCTTACTATTATTTTTCTCTTTCTCATTTTAGGCGTTGTAGGAATTATTTTAGCTTATCTTTTTCTGCATCATGTGCGCGAGCGGATCAATGGTTTTTTGACAGGTGAAGGGGATACTTTTCAAGTGGATGTGGGACGTGAGGCTATTTTGAATGGTGGTTGGTTTGGGCAAGGTCCTGGGGAGGGCACAGTAAAACGTATCATTCCTGATAGCCATACAGATTTTGTATTTTCCGTTGCTGCTGAAGAATATGGTATTATTCTTTGTTTATTAATTATGATGCTGTTTGGCTTTATCGTTATGCGTTCATTGTATATAGCCATGAATACACGTGATTCTTTTATACGTCTTGGTATTACTGGCATAGCAATGATGATTGGCTTTCAATCAGCTATTAATATGGCCGTTAATCTTCACTTAATTCCTCCAAAAGGTATGACATTGCCTTTTATTTCTTATGGTGGTTCTTCGATGGTGGCGATTGCGTTTTCAATGGGCATTTTGCTTAGTTTAACACGTCGTTGGCCAGAAGCGCGCCTTTCAGCTTTTTCTTCCTCTTCTGTCTTGGATACCCCTTATGAATGATAAAAAAGTTATTATTTTGGTGGCTGGTGGTACAGGTGGACATCTTTTTCCTGCTGAAGCCCTTTCTGTTGAATTAAGGCAGCGTGGATATGATGTTCATTTAATAACAGATGAAAGAGCACGCCCTTTTGTTCGGTGTTTTGATGAAGAGCATATTCATATCGTTTCATCGGCAACATTTACACGACGCCATCCTTTTGCTCTGATAAAGACGTTTTGGTCTTTGCTAAGGGGTATGGGGCAATCGTTGGCGTTGTTTTATAAATTACGTCCTGTTCTTGTTGGAGGATTTGGGGGGTATCCGAGCTTTCCTCCTCTTTTTATTGCGGCTTTAACGAGGCGTGTGACATTTATTCATGAACAAAATGCTGTTATGGGGCGTGCCAATCGGGTGTTGGCAATTTTTGTGCGTGCAATCGCTGGTGGTTTGTTGTCGCCAAATGGCGCTTATGCTCATAAAATACTTTTGACGGGGAATCCTGTCCGTGAGGCTGTGTTGAAGGCGGCCAAAATTCCTTATCATTCTTCAGAGGGAGAAAAGCCATTTAATTTTTTGATTTTTGGAGGTAGTCAAGGGGCTTCTGCTTTTTCACATATTGTTCCAGAAGCTATTGCTTTATTTGATGATAAGAACCGTAAACGTTTACGAATTGTACAGCAAGTCCGCGGTGAAGCAGGAAGGTTGATCAAAATCTATCGTGATATGGGGGTACAAGCAGAAGTTGCTCCTTTCTTTGATGATATGGCTGAACGTATGGCACATGCTCATTTTATTTTGTCGCGCGCTGGGGCTTCGTCCGTTTGTGAGATAGCGGTGATTGGTAGACCTGCTCTGCTTGTT
This sequence comes from Bartonella sp. AP36NXGY, assembly GCF_042195865.1. NCBI lineage: Bacteria > Pseudomonadati > Pseudomonadota > Alphaproteobacteria > Hyphomicrobiales > Bartonellaceae > Bartonella > Bartonella sp. AP36NXGY. The sequence goes on from NZ_JBHIPD010000005.1 coordinate 59,525, forward strand.
CCCTATCCCCATGCTTTAGATCATGATCAGGCTGCCAATGCAGCTTTGCTTGCTCGTGTGGGGGGAGCACAAATTATATCAGAAAAAGATTTAAATGCACAAAAGCTTTCTTCTCTTTTAATGCACGCTTGTTGTGCGCCCCATTTATTGGAAAAACAAGCGCTTGCTGCAAAAAAAGTTGGACAACCTCATGCAACCCGTCGCCTTGCTGATATGGCTGAATCCTTAACTGCAGGGCGATTGTTGTCAGATATAAAAGAGGAGCTTTTTAATGAAAATGCCACTTGATATAGGCGTTATCCATTTTATCGGAATCGGGGGGATCGGTATGAGTGGAATTGCGGAGGTTTTTTATAATCTTGGCTATAAAGTTCAAGGGTCAGATCAAGTTGAAAGTGCAAATGTTGAACGTTTGCGGAAAAAAGGAATTAACGTTCATATAGGTCATTGTGCTGAAAACTTAGGGAATGCAGAGGTTGTTGTTTTTTCTACTGCCGTTAAAAAAACAAATCCTGAGTATATTGCTGCAAAGGAAAGACATTTGCCGCTTGTCAGACGTGCAGAAATGCTGGCGGAGCTGATGCGATTTCGGCGTGCAATTGCAGTGGGTGGTACACATGGTAAAACAACAACCACATCAATGGTCGCAGCCCTTCTTGATGCTGGTCATTTTGATCCAGTGGTGATTAATGGCGGTATTATTAATGCTTATGGTACGAATTCTCGTACGGGAGATGGCGATTGGATGATTGTTGAAGCTGATGAAAGTGATGGTACATTTTTAAAGCTGCCTGCTGATATTGCTGTTATTACTAATATTGACGCTGAGCATTTGGATCATTATGGAAGTTTTGATGCTGTGCGTGAGGCTTTTCGGCAATTCGTAGAAAATGTTCCTTTTTATGGTTTTGCTGTTTTGTGTCTTGATCATCCAGAGGTTCAGTCATTGGCGGGCCGTATTGATGATCGTTGGGTGATCACTTATGGTGCAAATCCACAAGCGGATGTTCGTTTTCTTAATCTTTCGATGGATGGTCAAAAAACGCATTTTGATGTTCTTGTTCGCTCACGCAAAACAGGAAGAAAGATTGAGTTGAAAAATTTGCTTTTGCCCATGGCAGGGCAGCATAATGTTGCCAATGCAACGGCGGCGATTGCTATTGCGCATGAACTTGGCATTTCAAATGAAGCTATAAAAAGGGGCTTAGCAGAATTTGGCGGAGTAAAACGGCGTTTTACGCGAACAGGAAGTTGGCGTGGCATTGAAATATTTGATGATTATGGACATCATCCTGTTGAAATAAAGGCTGTTTTGCGTGCTGCACGTGAGAGTGCAAAAGGGCGTGTTATTGCGATTGCACAACCCCATCGGTATTCGCGTTTGTATCATTTATTTGATGATTTTGCTGCTTGTTTTAATGATGCAGATACAGTGTTGATTACGCCCGTTTATGCGGCTGGTGAAGAGCCTATTGTAGGATTTGGTTCTCAAGAATTGGTAGAGCATATTAAAATGGCGGGTCATCGTGATGTGCGCTTGATACATGGTTTGGAAGATGTTGTGTCTCTTGTCTCAAAATTTGCTCAGGCAGAGGATTATGTTGTTTTTCTTGGTGCTGGCAATATCACACAATGGGCTTGTGCTTTGCCTCATCAGTTAGCGGTATTGGATGGTCATGATAAATTTTCAGCACATTGATGGTGAGGCGCTATTGGCGCAATTGCAACCACTGTTAGGTGGCGTGAGAGGAAAGCTTACACCTAATGTTGAGATGCGTAAGGTAACGTGGTTTCGCACGGGCGGGTTGGCAGAGCTTTTTTATCAGCCTGTCGATGAAGAAGATTTGGCTCTCTTTCTTCAAAATTTGCCTGAATTTGTTCCTGTAACAATTGTCGGTATTGGTTCTAATCTTCTGGTGCGTGATGGGGGGGTTCCTGGTGTTGTGATTCGTCTTTCGCCAAAAAAATTTGGGCAAGTGAAGCAAGTTTCTCCAAAAGGCTTTTTAGTTGGTGCTGGTACGGCGGATAAACATTTAGCTGCTGCCGCTTTAGAAGCTGAGATTGCAGGTTTTCATTTTTATCATGGTATTCCTGGAGGTCTTGGAGGAGCTCTCAAAATGAACGCAGGTGCGAATGGTGTTGAAACCGCAGCGCGTGTTGTCGAGGTCTATGCGCTGGATCGTAAAGGGCAACGTCATATCTTGAGTGTGGAAGATATGCATTATTCCTATCGCCATTGTGATATTCCTAAAGATTTTATTTTTACGGCTGCTTTATTAGAAGGAAAACTCGGCAATAAAGATGATATTCGTGCTGCTATGGATGAAGTTGCCCTCCACAGAGAAACTGTGCAACCTATTCGTGAAAAGACAGGGGGATCAACTTTCAAAAATCCTGAGAATGGATCTGCGTGGCGCGTGATTGATGAAGCAGGGTGTCGTGGTTTACAGATTGGTGGCGCTCAAATGAGTGAAATGCACTGTAATTTTATGATTAATACAGGGCAAGCAACAGGATATGATCTTGAAGCATTGGGAGAAACAGTGCGTGCGCGTGTTTTTGCAAATTCAGCCCACCTTTTACAATGGGAAATAGAGCGTATTGGTCAATTTGAGCGTGGTCGAAGTGTTTCTCCTTTTGATCCATTTCATTGATTTATTGTTCACTAAAAAGTGAAAATAAAAAATTGAGTCATTTCAAAGAGATAATAAAAAATTTCTATTAAGAATCAATAAATTAACAAAGAATCTCTTGCATCAGGCTTTTGAGTCTGATTCATTATGCAAAATGCTAGGTTATTGATTCGCAAGGATAAACTTTGTTTTTCCTGTATGTAGTGCTGATGTATTCTATATAGACTACATATAGTATGCGAAAGAGGGTGATTTATTATGAAAGATAAACATATAGCTGTGTTAATGGGAGGTTTTTCTTCTGAACGGTCTATAAGTTTATCTTCAGGGGCGGCGTGTGCTGATGTTTTAGAGGTGCAGGGGTATCGCGTGAGCCGCGTGGATGTTGATGCTCATATTGCTTCTGTTCTTGAACAGTTGCAGCCCGATATTGCCTTCAATGCATTGCATGGTCCATTTGGTGAAGATGGCCGGATTCAGGGGATTCTTGAATATTTAAAAATTCCTTATACTCATTCTGGCGTGATGGCATCTGCTTTGGCAATGGATAAGGGACGTGCAAAAATTATCGTTGCAAATGTTGGGGTTTGTGTTGCTCCTTCTCGTATCATGAGCCGCTTTGCTTTGGGCCGAACGCATCCCATGGAGCCTCCTTATGTAATTAAACCTGTGTGTGAAGGATCAAGTTTTGGTGTTGTCATTGTTCAAGGAAATGAAGCTGCACCGCCGCATAATATTGGGGGAGCTGAGTGGGGGTATGCCGATGAGGTGATGATTGAAAAATATATTCCTGGTCGTGAATTGACTTGTGCTGTTTTGGGGAACGAAGTGCTGGATGTGTGTGAAATTCTTCCCGATAAACACTTTCCATTCTACGATTATGACTCAAAATATAAAACGGGTGGTTCTCTTCATATTTGTCCTGCACAACTTTCACTAAATATTTACCAAAGTGTGCAAAGAATGTCTTTAGCAGCCCATCAGGCGATAGGGTGTCGAGGTGTTAGCCGTTCTGATTTTCGTTTTGATGAAAAAACGGGAGAATTGGTTTGGCTTGAAATTAATACGCAACCAGGTATGACCTCGACGTCTCTTCTTCCTGATATTGCAAAAGCGAGCGGCCGTACTTACGGCGATATTGTTCAATGGATGGTGGAGGACGCATCATGTATGCGTTGAATGTTAATAAAACAAATGTTCCGATGGAGGTGCTTTCAGTGCCGGCTTTGCCACGTCTTTATCGTCGTTTTCTTCGGTTTATGTTTGAGTTTGTTTTTGTCAATATTCATATTCCACGCCATTTTGGCTCTTTTGCTGTTGTGTGGTTTTTCTTTGTTACGGCTTTTTATGGACTTTCATCAAGTGGTCAGATGGCTGTGATCGTAAATACGATCATATTGGATAGTAGTTTTGTGGTCACTCATGTCGATATAAGCGGTAATAAGCGCTTGGCAAAGCAGGATATTTTTAAAATTTTAAAACTTGATGTTGCGCCTTCTATATTCACTTTTGATGTTGAAAGAGCGCGTTCTCTGTTGGAAAAACAGGCTTGGGTGCAATCGGCTAATGTTCAGAAAATTTATCCCAATAGAATGCGCATTTCCATCGTGGAGCGTGAACCCTATGCCATTTGGCAACATGATGGCATAATGGATATTGTTGATAATACAGGTCGTGTCATTGTGCCTTTTAAAGGAGAAATTGTTCGGGATTTACCTCTAGTGGTTGGGCAGGGTGCACAAAATGCTGCTAAAGTGTTTATTCAAGCGCTGTCAGTCTATCCGGAAGTATATGATCGTATTCGTGCTTTTGTGCGGGTAGGTGATCGACGTTGGGATCTTGTTTTGAATAATGGAATGCGCGTTATGTTGCCTGAAAATGGTGCTCTTGAAAGGCTTTCTTCTCTTTTTTCGTCCGGTACAATGCAAGATCTTTTATCTCGCGATATTCTCAGTGTTGATTTACGTCTTGCTGATCGAATTACTGTTTCTTTATCAGATGAAACGTTGGAGCGTTATCATACTACTGTAGCAGAAGAAGAACGTATTTTAAAAGCGCGAAAGGCAGGAAGCCTATGATGCTACTCAGATCACATCATTTGAAGGGGCGTAAAACACGTTTTTTAACGGTACTTGATGTCGGTTCAAGTAAGATTGTTTGTCTTATTGCTTGTTTGCGTCCTTTGAAGCATGCACACTATTTACATGGTCGTACACATTCTACGGAAATTCTAGGCTTTGGAGTGCAGCGTTCACGTGGTATTAAATCCGGTGTTGTTATGGATATGTTTGCAGCAGAACAATCAATAAGATTGGCTGTTGATGCGGCAGAAAAAATGGCGGGTTTGGTGGTGGATTCAGTGATTGTGAATTTTTCCTCAAGTCGATTACAAAGTGCTTTGATTAATGGAAAGGTTCATTTGAATGGTCGTGAAGTCACCAAGCGTGATATGCGTATGGCCTTTTCAGATGTTTCGCGTAAAGCCTTTGATGCTGAACGTCATGTTATGCACTCAGTTCCAGTTTCTTATGTATTGGATGGAGATAAAGGAATTTTTGATCCTATTGGCATGGCAGGGGAAACATTTGGTGTCGACGTGCATGTGGTAACAGCAGAAACAGCCTCTTTGCGTAATTTGGAAACTTGTATTAATCGTGCACATTTGAGTGTTGAAGCAATGGTTGCTACTCCCTTTGCAAGTGGTCTTGCTGTCTTGATGAATGATGAGGCGCGTTTAGGGGCTGCATGTATTGATTTTGGTGGTGGAACAACAACATTTTCAGTGTTTTTTGAGGGGAAATTTATTCATGCAGATGCTCTTGCTGTTGGGGGGCATCATGTCACTCTTGATGTTGCGCGCGGATTTTCTATGTCTTTAACAGAGGCGGAACGTTTAAAAGTTGTTTATGGTTCAGCACTTTTAACAAGTGCTGATGAGCGGCAAATGATTAATGTAGCAGAAATTGGGAGTGAACAGCGTGAAACTCAATATCCTCGCGCGGTTCTTGGGCGTATCATTCGTGCGCGTGTTGAAGAAATTTTAGAAATGGTCCGTGATTGTTTAAATCGTTCTGGTTTTGGTCACATCATTGGTAAACGTGTTATTTTGACTGGGGGAGCAAGCCAGTTAACAGGATTGCCAGAAATGGCACGTACTATATTAGGAAGAAATGTTCGTATCGGGCGGCCTTTAGGTATTTCGAGGCTTCCTTCTCTTGCAAAAGGGGCGGCGTTTACATCTGCTGTTGGGTTGTTAATTTATCCGCAATTGGTGGGTTTTGAAGAAAAAACAATGCAGGCGGCAGGAAATCATTTATCGATGGGCACGCGTGGATATTTTCAGCGTGTTGGTCAGTGGTTGCGTGAGAGTTTTTAGTTAAGTCTAGTTGGATAAATTTCATCGCTTTGGCTTGCGGTGTCTTATGAGAAGGAAAAGAAAATGACGATTAATCTGCATCGGCCAGATATCGCGGAATTGAAGCCACGCATTACCGTTTTTGGTGTTGGAGGTGGTGGCGGGAATGCCGTGAATAATATGATAAATGCTGGTCTTCAGGGAGTTGACTTTGTTGTTGCAAATACGGATGCACAGGCTTTGGCTATGTCAAAGGCTGAACGTGTTATCCAACTTGGGGCAGCTGTGACAGAAGGTTTGGGTGCTGGGGCTTTGCCTGAAGTTGGACAAGCGGCGGCGGAGGAATGTATTGATGAAATTATTGATCATCTTGCAGACTCTCATATGGTTTTCATTACTGCTGGTATGGGGGGAGGAACTGGAACAGGGGCTGCTCCCGTTGTTGCTCGCGCAGCGCGTGAAAAAGGTATTTTGACTGTTGGTGTTGTGACAAAGCCGTTTCAGTTTGAAGGCGCACGTCGTATGAAAACGGCAGAGGCTGGTATTGAAGAATTACAAAAGTCTGTCGATACATTGATTGTTATTCCCAATCAAAATCTTTTCCGTATTGCAAATGATAAGACAACGTTTGCTGATGCTTTTGCTATGGCTGACCAAGTGCTTTATTCTGGTGTTGCTTCCATTACGGATTTGATGATTAAAGAGGGTTTGATTAACCTTGATTTTGCTGATGTTCGTTCTGTTATGCACGAAATGGGTCGAGCTATGATGGGAACGGGTGAGGCATCTGGTGATGGGCGTGCTTTGGCTGCGGCTGAAGCTGCTATTGCAAATCCATTGTTGGATGATACCTCTATGCGTGGGGCGCGTGGTTTATTGATTTCTATTACGGGTGGTCGTGATATGACTCTCTTTGAGGTTGATGAAGCTGCTAATCGTATTCGTGAAGAAGTAGATGCTGATGCGAATGTGATCTTTGGCGCTATTGATGATGAGTCATTGGAAGGTGTTATTCGTGTTTCTGTGGTTGCCACCGGTATTGATCGTGAAGTTAGTGATGTGGTTCAGTCCTCTCATCCTCAGATTCAAAGGCCTGCTTCTTCAATACGCAAGAGCGATCCTGGAACGTCACATAGTTCTTTTCATGTTCAATCATCGCCTCTGCGTTCTGAGTCAATGGTAGAAGTGATCGAATCACTTGAAATAGAGAAGGGTAAATCAACCGGAGAACAGTTCCGTCCCAAAAGTCAAATTTTTGCACAACCTGCAGAAGCAATGACGACACGAAGTGCCACGAATGCTGTTGCGTATGGTTCAAATGCTGTTCAGGAACAGAGATCAAATGTGCCTCGTATGCAAGTAAGCCGTGGTTCTCAACAGGCGATGACGGCTCCTGTGAGTATGGAGGCAACAGCGCATGTTCTTGATGAGATGACAGGGCTTGTGAAGCAAAAAGAAAAGCCAGTGCAACCAAAACAAATGCAACAAATGCAAGCGCGCGCTCCAATGCGTATGCCTGAGTTAAAGGATTTTCCTCCTGTTGCTCATGGACAAAGCCAAAGAACATTTGTGACGGATCAGGGTCCTCGTAATCTTTGGCAGCGTTTGAAACAGAGCTTGACACATCGTGAAGAAGCTGAGCCAGAAGCGAGGCTGGAGCCTGCTGTTAGATCGTCTCAGCAGAAAGATTCTCATGTTTACAATAAAAACTCTCAGGCGCTTTCTCAAGATGCTTCTGTTTATGTTCCACGTCGTTCTGGTGAGCTGCATCCTCAGGTACCACAAGATCAGCGTACTTTTATAAGTGAAGAAGATCAGTTGGAAATACCAGCATTTTTACGTCGTCAGGCAAATTAATTGATGAAAAATGAGGTAAAGTAAGAAATTTTATTATTTCTTTAATGATCAGACAAAAATTATACAGTAAAATATATTACTGTATTTTGGATAAAATACTTTGTTTTAAAAAAACCGCTTACAATAAGCGGTTTTTTTGTATTATTTACTATGAATATTTTTTATAGTTTTATAAATTTTGTTAAAAGATGTACAAGCAATTTAATAAAATGATATGATGAATTTAGTACCAAAATATCAGTCTACTCTTAAAAAAGCAGTAACATTTAAGGGGATTGGCGTTCATAGTGGCTGTTTGTCAGTGGTAAAGGTTTGTCCAGCGGATGTTGGGTGTGGTATTGTTTTTAAGCGTTGTGGATTAGACGGAACAGAGAAAATATTTCAAGCCCATGCATCGCAAACAGGAGAAACTGAATTATCAACAGTACTTGGAGATGGAGATGTAAGGGTTGAAACAATTGAACATTTGATGGCGGCAATTGCTGCTTATAATTTGGATAATCTTGTTATTGAAGTGTCACATAATGAGATTCCTATTTTGGATGGTTCAGCGTGGCTATATTGCCAAGCTTTTGAAGATGTTGGTATTGTACAGCAAAATGCGTTGCGTTCTTATTTCATTATAAAAAAGCCGGTGCGGGTTGAAGGAGCTCATGGTGTTGCAGAGCTTTTGCCATTCGATGGACGTCGTTTTGATATAACGATCTCTTTTCCTTCTTCTGTTATTGGTAAGCAACATTTCAGTTTTGATCTTACCACACGAGGGTTTAGGGATGATTTGTCACGTGCGCGCACTTTTGGTTTTATCAAAGACGTGGAAGAATTAAGGCTTTCTGGAAAGGCGAGAGGCGCTTCTTTGGAAAATTCTCTTGTTATCGACCTTAATGATAAAATTTTAAATCCCGATGGTCCTTATTGGGAGAATGAATGTGTTCGGCACAAGATGCTTGATGCGATTGGTGATACTGCTTTGCTTGGGGCACCTTTTATTGGATTATTTCGTTCTTATTGTAGTGGGCATAGAATTAATGCGCAATTGGTGAAGGCTGTTTTGGCAGACGAATCATATTATGAAAAAAGCTTTTTAGAGAAAAAGTAAAAAAATTGGCAAGATTTTTTTATCGTTTATTTGATTTTTAAGGGGATGATTGACCTAAACTGCTAAATTGGTTATGTGGATTTTAAAGTGATATGGTATAAAACCTTTGATAAATTGTTTTTGCTACAAGGTGATATTCTGTGGAGGCCGGAAAAACTATGAAAAAATCTCATGTGTGCATTGGAAATATGACATATAGAAAATCTAACATTGTACGCAAGATATTGGGGGTGGTGCTTTTGGGAAGCACCTGTATGTTAGCGGGATGCCTCTTTAAAGAGAAAAATACCCTTGATCCATCTGCTTATGTTTTGAAAATAGAGCCACCAGATGTTCTCTATAATCAGGCGCTTGCTAGCCTTGAAAGTGGGCGGCTTGGGGATGCATCGAAGAAGTTTTTGAAGATTGAAAAACAGTACGCTTATACAGACTGGGGACGTAAATCTTTGGTCATGGGTGCTTTTACTAATTATCGACTCGGAAAGTATGATGATTCAATTAGTATGGCTCAACGCTATATTACTCTTTATCCAGGGTCGACTGACTCGGCTTATGCATACTATATTATTGGTCTTTCTTCTTTCCGTCGGATTCCTGATGTTACACGTGATCAACGTGATACGAAACGTGCTATTGCTGCTATGCAGCTTCTTATAGAGCGTTATCCTAATTCTGAGTATGTCAAGGATGCTAAGGATAAAATCCGTTTTGGTCGCGAACAGCTGGCTGGTAAAGAAATGCAGATTGGCCGTTATTATGAAGAGGGGCGGCGCTATCTTGCGGCAAGTAGACGGTTTCGTACCGTAGTTGAAGAGTATTCTGATACAAATCAAATTGAAGAAGCACTTTTCCGCTTGACTGAGGTTAATCTTGCTCTCGGCTTAACGGCGGAAGCACAGACGGCAGCAGCTATTTTAGGACGTAATTATCCCAAAAGTGAGTGGTATAAATTTTCTTATAATCTCTTGCAGAAGAATAAAATATCACCACGTGAGCATAAATCTTCTTGGATCTCAAATGCTTTAGGTGGTGACAAGAAGAGGGTACGTTGATTCTCTATGTTGGTACAGCTTTCGATTCATAATATTGTTTTGATCGAAACGCTCGATATTCATTTTACAGCGGGGTTGACGGTTTTAACTGGAGAAACGGGTGCGGGGAAGTCTATTCTCCTTGATGCTTTATCACTTGCTCTAGGGGGGCGGGGTGATGCTTCGCTTGTGCGTCATGGGGCTGACCGCGGGCAGGTCACAGCTGTTTTTGATGTGTCTGTTTCACATCCTGCACGTCAACTTATTCGTGAGAATGGTCTTGATGATGAGGGTGATATTATTTTACGACGTGTGCAATCAAGTGATGGACGTAGCCGTGTTTTTATCAATGATCAGGTGTCTAGTGTTGCATTGATGCGGAGTGTTGGCCGTTTGCTGGTTGAAATCCATGGACAACATGATGATCGTGCGCTTGTTGATGTTGCTACACATCGCCAATTATTAGATGCCTTTGGTGGTCTTGAAGATGAAGTGGAAAATTTGCGTCAGTGTTATCACACATGGCGTGAATGTGAGGAGCGTTTGCAACAGCAGCGTCTTAAAGTAGAGAGCGCTGTACGTGAGGTTGATTATCTTCGTGCGTGTGTAGAAGAGCTTGAAAAGCTTGATTTTCAAGTTGGTGAAGAAGATGCTCTTTCTCTTCGCCGTGCAGATATGCTTAAATTAGAAAAAATAGCAACGGATATAAAAGAAGCGGATGATCTTTTAACGGGTCAAAAATCACCAATCCCAGTGCTTTCCAATTTGGTGAGGCGTTTGGAGCGGAAAATTCCTGAGGCGCAAGAACTTATTGCACCAGTGGTGAAATCTATTGATGAGGCATTGCATGCACTTGCAACAGCACAAGAAGGTATTGAGGTGGCAATACGAGCATTGGACTTTGAACCTGATGAATTGGAACGGATAGAAGAACGTCTTTTTGCTCTTCGGGGTTTTGCTCGTAAATATCAAGTTTCTGCGGATGAATTGGTTCAGTTGCGCGATAAAATGGATGCTGAACTGGCTGATTTTGAAGAGGCTCAGACCATATTGACACGTTTTGAAGATGAGGCAGAGCAGGCAAAGAAAAATTATGATACATTGGCGCAAGCCTTAACAATAAAGCGTCGGGAGACAGCAAAGCATTTATCTGAAAGTGTTATGGCTGAGTTGCCGGCATTGAAGTTAGAGAGGGCTGAATTTATTGTTGAAATGCAAAGTGATATGGAAAAGCGGAGTGCAGAGGGATGTGATCGTATTGAATATTGGGTGCGGACAAATCCTGGAACACGTGCTGGGCCGATGCTTAGTGTGGCTTCTGGCGGTGAATTATCCCGTTTTTTGCTGGCATTAAAAGTTGTTTTATCTGATCGAGGATCAGCACCGACGCTGATTTTTGATGAAATTGATACAGGCGTTGGGGGGGCTGTTGCAGCGGCTATTGGGCAACGGTTGCAACGCTTATCAGAACATGTCCAAGTTTTTGCTATTACGCATGCTCCACAGGTTGCATCGAAAGCGCATGGTCATTTTCTTATTTCAAAAATTGAGAGTCATGATAAAGGACGCTTTGTTACTGCGATTCATAAAATGAAAGAACATGAGCGTGCAGAAGAAATTGCCCGTATGTTGGCTGGAGAACAGATTACTGAAGAAGCGCGTGCAGCGGCTCAAAAGCTTCTCGCATAAAGGTAATTAGTCAGCGATAAAAATACTAGAAAGCTTATATTTATTGAGATTCACTTGATGAGGAGGCGTGGGAGGCCCTTGTGGCAGCGCTTGTAATTTGGAATAGATTTTATGAACAAAGATGCATGTAAAAATCTCACAGCTGTTGAAGCAGAACGTGAATTAGAGTGGTTGGCAAAAGAGATTGCACGTCATGATGTGCTTTATAATCGTGATGATCAGCCTGAAATTTCTGATGCAGAATATGATGCTTTACGTCGTCGTAATGCAGAAATTGAAGCTCTTTTTCCAGAGCTTATACGTATTGATTCTCCTTCACATAAAATTGGAGCACCAATTTCTGAAAAATTTGAAAAATCTGTTCATGCACAGCCTATGCTTTCACTTGATAATGCGTTTAGCTCTGAAGATGTTACTGAATTTGTTGAGCGTATTCGTCGTTTTTTACGGCATCCAGAAACACAAGTGTTGGAAATAACAGCGGAGCCAAAAATTGATGGTTTATCTTTGTCTTTGCGCTACGAAAAGGGGCAGCTTGTGCGTGCGGCAACGCGTGGGGATGGAACTGTCGGTGAAAATGTGACGGCAAATGCCCGAACAATTGCTGATATTCCACAAGTTTTGCAAGGTGATTTTCCTGATATCATTGAGGTGCGTGGTGAAGTTTATATGGGGCGGGAAGATTTCCAAGCACTAAATATCAGCCAACAAGAGAAGGGCAAGTTAACCTTTGCCAATCCTCGAAATGCGGCGGCTGGTTCTCTCCGTCAGCTTGATTCACGGATAACCGCTAGCAGAAAACTTCAATTTTTTGCTTATGCTTGTGGTGAGGTGAGTGAAATATTGGCAGAAAGTCAAATGGAGATGATGAAAAAGCTAAAAGAGTATGGCTTTGTTATCAATCCATTAACAAAAGTTTTTAAGACAGTAGAAGATATTATTTGCTATTATCACGATATCGAAGAATGCCGTCATTCTTTAAGCTATGATATTGATGGTATTGTTTATAAGGTTAATGATTTGATGCTCCAAAAGCGCTTGGGGTTTGTTTCTCGTTCGCCGCGTTGGGCTATCGCCCATAAATTTCCAGCAGAAAAAGCGATAGCGCTTTTGGAAGATATTGACATTCAAGTTGGTCGCACGGGAGCTTTGACACCTGTTGCACGTCTTACGCCTATTACTGTTGGTGGAGTGGTGGTGACCAATGCTAGTTTGCATAATGAGGATTATATTAAGGGAATTGGTCATAAAGGAGAGCCCATTCGTGAAGGACGTGATATCCGTGTAGGTGATAGCGTGATTGTACAACGTGCTGGTGATGTGATCCCTCAAGTTATTGATGTTATCATTGAAAAACGCCCGAAAGATGCTGCTGTTTTTATTTTTCCTCATTTGTGTCCAGCTTGTGGGAGTCATGCTGTTCGTGAAGTGGGAGAAGCCGTGCGTCGCTGTACAGGGGGGCTTATTTGTCCTGCACAAGCAATTGAACGTATTCGTCATTTTGTTTCACGCAATGCTTTTGATATTGAAGGCTTGGGTAAAAAACAGGTAGAGTTTTTTTTCTATGCTCAAGATGAGGCGCTTTGTATTCATACACCAGCCGATATTTTTACTTTACAACGGCGCCAAGAAAAGTCTTTGATACGTTTGGAAAATATGGAAGGTTTTGGTACTGTTTCAGTGCGAAAATTGTATGATGCCATTAATGCGCGCCGAGAAATTCCTTTGAGCCGTTTTTTGTTTGCATTGGGGATTCGTCATGTTGGCGAAGTGAATGCACGCCGCCTTGCACGTGCTTATAAAAATTATACAGCTTTTGAGACTGCGGCTATGGAAGCATTTATGCCATGTGATAAGGAAAATGAAGAAGGAAATGAGGCTTGGATAGAGCTTACCAATATCGAAGGAATTGGACCACAGGTAGGGAGCGCAATTGTTGATTTTTATAGAGAAGCGCATAACCGTGAGATTTTATCTGTTTTGCTTGAAGAAGTAACTCCTCTTGATGAGGAGCCTATCATAGCAGATTCTTCACCAATAGCGGAGAAGATCATTGTTTTTACAGGAACTTTGGCGCATATGTCACGCGATGAAGCAAAAGCATTGGCAGAGCGATTAGGGGCTAAAACATCTGGTTCACTTTCTAAAAAAACAGATCTTCTTGTTGCAGGACCTGGAGCGGGCTCCAAATTGGCTAAAGCTGAAGAATTAGGTGTTGAGGTTATCGATGAAGAGGCTTGGCTACAGCTGATTGAGAAACATAATGTTTAGAGGATGTTTTCTAGAAGATGCGTATGCTGTTTGTGTGGTTATCTCTCTTACATTTGGGGGAGCTGGAATCAAAAAGGAGATAAAGGGGCTATTTTTTGTAAACATAGAATGCCAATATATTTTGATATTTATTAAGTTATTAAAAATGATTAACGCTGAGCTTAAATATTAAACTTAAACTATTATGATGAAGAATATGCAAGGTTATTATTAGTAAAAGATATAAATTATTACTGTGAAGAAAGGTAAAATTTTTGAACAAATATGTAGAGTTTAATCCAAAATGCCGTAATAAACCGATTATAATGACGTAATAGAAATGTAACGCGGAAGATTACAAAATATAATAAAACATTCCGCTATAAATGAATAAGGGATATAAATGCGAGTTGTTTATTATGTTGAATTTATAAAAGATTACTGGTACCTATACTTATCAGGCATTATTAGATGGTACACTTGTCCAATTTCATTACAAAATTTCGGATATTCGCTAATGCGTCTAGCAGCATAATTTTTTTCCTGACTTCCTTCATCTCTCTCAAATTTCTCAGCATAGGAAATTTCATTTATTAGAGCTAGTATTTGGACTGAGAATATTTCAGAATTAAATACCATTCGTGCATATCCAAACATTGGATCTGTCGAGTTCATGACCAAATTTTTTGCCCAAATGAAATCGCTTTCTTTCCAATTATATTGAGAACGTAGCTTATGTATGTAGGTAGGTAGGGATAATGCTGGAAATTTTTTAGTATACTCTCCCTGTAATAAGTCCACAAGGCATGCACACCAAACAACTTTCGCATGGATAAGATTTATATTTTCAGGAATTAGCACTATCATACCAGGGCTTAGAACATGATATACACCATAACTCTTATTATCTAGATATTTTTTCGCAATTTCTAGGCGTTCTTCGTATATATTATCAGGATATTGTGTCTTTACGTATTCTTCATATAATTTATCGTACTGATTTGGAGTAATGACTTGATTTTCAGAAAATACAGCAATAGGAACTCGCTTAAATTTAGTAATTTCATTCAATACAGAAGGTCCAATATAGTATCAAAATAATAATATTACGGAACAAAATAAAATTACACGCATTAGGATAATCACTTTATTTCTAAAATACTGGATAAGGAAAGGATATAGATTACTAAGATCTGTGCTTAAGATTTTGTTAACTAATAAGCTATAAGACACACGTTTTATTGTGTATTTTTCAGAGCATTTGTAAAACTCTGTAGAGAGTTTGAATCTTCTTTATTTACGTGACTGTTTTTGTGTTATCTAGTTTTTATATCCTCTGTTATTGTTGTTAATTTTTAGCTGAATAACACATTCAGGTAAAAACACATGCCTCCATATATGTTGTTTTTATACTGTGCAGTTGGAAACTATCTATATTGTGGATAACGTTTTTTCAACAGTAAGTAATAGTCTAGAAAATAATATTGTATTGTTAACTATGCAAATAAATAAAAAACCTTAACGCTGATGTTATCATCATGCTCCTTCTTTTAATTCTAAATACTTAATTTTATTTCATGGCAGATTCTATTTCATTGTAGCAATATGTATTATAATGAATTACAGCTATTGTAAATGATTCAAGAATTAAAATAATATAAATTATCATTGTGAAGCAAACAAAAAGGTAAAATTTATTCGAATAAATATGCAGAATTTTTGAATCCAAACAGCGTAATAAGCTGGTTATAATAGGTGTTTTAGAAATACGATGCGGAGGGTTACAAAATATAACGAAAGTTTCCATATAAAGAAACTAGGGATATGAGAGTGTCTAGATGGAGATCGCCAAGATAAGTATTACCGCGTATAGGTGTATCTCATCTTGCTTCACCGAGGTTAGCGTTTACCGTACCAGCAAAAAACTTGAAGTATCTTGTAGAAATATTTTTTGTGTTTGCTGATGGTAAATTCGCACTTCTCTCTTTAAAAGAGAAGGGTGTAGTGTTTTGTAGAAAGGGTAAAAGTTATAGGTTGCTTCATTTAAAGGGGCATTGTTGCTTCTTTTGCCCATTTTTTATCTTCTTCATTTAAGTAAGGTGCATTCATCTGATAAACGCGCGCATGGTAATCATTGAGCCATTGTCGTTCTTCTTGTGTCAAAAGCTCTGGAAGGATTAACCGTCGATCAATGGGGCAATGTGTGAGTGTTTCGAACGAGAGCATTTCTATATCTCCACCATCAATTTTTTGTGCTGGCTTCACAATCATCAAATTTTCAAGACGGATACCAAAAGCGCCTTCGCGGTAATAGCCTGGCTCGTTTGAAAGAATCATACCGGAGATGAGTTCTTGGCACCCTTTGCGAGAAATATTTTGCGGTCCTTCATGGACACAAAGATAAGATCCAACACCATGACCGGTGCCATGGGCATAATCAAAACCAGCTTTCCACAATGCAATGCGTGCAAGAGCATCAAGGTCTTGTCCACGGGTTCTTTTGGGAAAGCAAGCAGTTGAAAGAGTAATCATGCCCTTGAGAACAAGAGTGAAACAGCGTTTTTCTTCTTCTCCAATATTCCCAATTGCTACTGTACGTGTGACATCAGTCGTGCCATCACGATATTGTCCACCTGAATCAACGAGGTAAAGTTCACCGGCTTTGAGTTGTTTATTTGTTTGCGTTGTTACACGATAATGAATAATGGCACCATTTTCTCCTGTTGCGGAGATTGTATCAAAAGAAAGATCTTCAAGTTTTTCTCCCATTTCTTTTGCTGTATTTATGCGAAATTCTTCTAATTTTTGAGCAGCAGAAATTTCACTTATTGACCCTGGTATTTGTTTATCTAACCAAGAAAAAAAACGGGTTAGGGCAACACCATCGCGTAGATGCGCTTTGCGTGCGCCATTGAGTTCTGTGTCATTTTTAATGGCACGTGGTAGAGCAGCAGGATCGGTAAGTGTGATAAAAAAGCTATTTTTTTCTTCAATAACAGTTCGTAATTTTTCGCATGTTAGCTGTGGATCTAAGGCAAACACTGTCCCTTTTTGAACATACTCTTTGATCTTGGGAATAAGCTGTTCTGGTTCATATAATTTTGCATAACGTTCTAGATATTGTTTCTGTTCTACACCAAGTTTTTTGCTGTCAATGAATAAAGCTGGTGTTTTGTTAAGTGGAATGAGAGCAAAACAAAGGGAAAAAGGCGTGTTGGAAACATCATTGCCCCGTATATTGAATGTCCATGCAATGGAAGAGGGGTCTGTAAAAATAAAAGCATTTGCATGAGTTTGCTGTATATCTTTGTAAATCAAAGCGAGTTTTTCATCTGTATCGCACCCAGCATATTTGAGAGGGTGAATTGATAAGGCAGATTGTGGTAATTTTGGTTGATCATGCCAGAGCAGATCAATGGGATTATGTTGAACTTCTACAAGTTTTCCACCTGCTTTCATTTCTAATGCGTTTTTTAATGCATCGGTGGCAGCAATCGTGTGGAGCCATGGATCAAAGCCAATAGAAAGTTTTTGACCATTTTTTTCAAGCCATTGTGAGGGAGGACAAGTTATGAGATCTTCATAATTAAAAATATCAGGATCAGTTTGTTGGCGAACTTGGAGCTTATATCGCCCATCTGTAAATATGATGGCTTTGTTTTTTAAAATCAGTGCAATCCCAGCTGATCCAGTAAAGCCGGTTAACCAGCTAAGGCGTTGAGCATGAGGAGGGACATACTCTCCTTGGTGTTCATCGCACCGCGGAACAAGAAAACCATCGAGTCCAAGGTGATCGAGTTCTTTACGAAGGCAAGAAATGCGTTCTGCTGCATAAGCAGGATTTGTTGTCGCCTCAAAAGATTGATACATAACGACGTCCTTTTCTTTTATTTTATTTCAGGTGTATCGTAACCCATCCTTGCCGGTGGTATGTTTCGATATGCTTCAGTCCTTGTTTTATATAAGTCTCCAAAACATGGGCATGTTGTTCTTCAAGAATTCCAGAGAGTATAAGTGATCCCCCTTTTTGAAGTGCCGTTACCACTTCTTGCACAAGTTCAATAAGCGGATTAGCAAGGATATTGGCAACAATGAGATCAAAAGGAGCTCGTGATGCAATTGCATCATGGGCAAAACCTGTTGCTGTAATAGCTGTAACATATTCATTGACACCATTGAATTCGATATTGTGTTGTGCAACTTGAATAGCAATTGGGTCAATATCGGATGCAAGCACAGTAATTGGTTTGAGCATTGCTATGCCAATGGCTAGTACACCGCTCCCAGTACCAAGATCAAGGGCATTTTGGGGATTTTCGTGTTTCATGACTTTGGCAATCATTTCTAAACAACCGGCTGTTGTTCCATGATGTCCGGTGCCAAAAGCTTGATTAGCTTCAATTTCAATAGGGAGAACATTTGCTGGAATGGCGTTTCGGTTGTGACTTCCATGAAGGAAAAAAGGACCGGCTTGCACAGGTTTTAGTCCTTCTAGGCTTTTTTGTACCCAATCAATGTTGGGTAAAACTTCCATATTAATTTTATCAAAATCTATAGAGAGAACGCTTGCAAAATGTTTTAATGCGTTCTCTTGATTGTCTTGATCGACATATAGAGAAAGCTCATATACAGCATTTTGTTCATCTATCTCTGTAAGAGCAAGAGGATAACCTTCTTCGTCAAAGGCTGTTTCTATAAGGGTATAGAACCGTTCTGCTTCATTTTTAGAAGCAGTATAATAGAGGCGAATTTGTTGCGACATGCTGTTCTTTCTTTTGATCGGCTTTTTTTTAGTTTAAGATGAGTTTTTTTAACCGTTCAATGGCGATTTCATCTTTTAATTCGCTATCGCTTTCTTTCGTGTCATAACGAATAACGCCAGCTAATTTTCCACCTTTTTTGAGTAAAAAAATTGCTGCTGTATGGTTATATGTATAGTTTCCATCTGTTTCAGGGACTTTTTCAGCAACGATGTTGAAAGAATTGACCATTTTATGAACTTTATCAGGATCTCCACTAATGCCAACAATTTTATTGTTAAAATTACTGAGATAATCATGGAGTACTTTTGGTGTGTCACGTTCAGGATCAACAGTCACAAACCATATACCTAATTTATCAGCTTCAGGCCCAAGGGCTGTAAGCCATCGATCAAGATTCATCAGTGTGGTAGGGCAGCTTTCAGGACACATAGTGAAGCCGAAAAAAATTATTGAAGGCTTGCTTCGAACATCAGCCTCAGTAATATTTTTTCCATTAGAATCAGTGAGAGTAAAGTTATCACCTAAAGGCTTATTTGTCAGCGTATCATAAATAAAAACACCTGCAAGAAATATGATTGTCAGCCCCAAGATGCGTATTACATTTTTCATAGTTTGACTCTCTTAGATAGATCGAGAAATTGTAACATCGGCAGGTTTGTTTTGCAATGTTTGTTTCATGGTTGATTTTATTGGCTTGATTGGTATGTCTTTCCATATCTATTGATAAAACATTGGTGAAAGATGTATGAATATTGAGAAAGATCTTCGATTTCATGAAAGTGAACCTCGTATCCATACGACAGCGCGGCTGCATGGTTGTAAATTAGGGCGCTATGTGGAAATTAATGAGCGGGTGATTTTACGGGATGTAACCGTTGGAGATTTTTCTTATTTAGAGCGTAATAGTGAGGCTATTTATAGCGATATTGGGCGTTTTTGTTCTATTGCATCTCATGTACGGATGAATGCGTTGGAGCATCCTATGGAGCGCGTTTCAACGCATAAAATAACCTATCGTCCAAACGAATATTTTCGTTATATGGCATTAGATAGTGGTTTTCGTGAAAGGCGTTGTGCAAAACGTGTTATTATTGGGCATGATGTGTGGATTGGACATGGTGCGGTTATTATGCCTGGGGTGACAATTGGTCATGGCGCTATCATTGGCGCGAACGCTGTTATAACGAAAGATGTTATGCCTTATACGATTGTCGTTGGGGTGCCTGCTAAGCGATTGCGGATGCGTTTTCCCAATCATGTGATAGAATGCCTTTTAGATATGGCTTGGTGGGATTGGCCACTTAATAAAATTCACGACGCATTGCCTGATATGCAAAATTTGCCCATTGAAGCCTTTGTTCGCAAATGGAAATGATAGTCAGAATAAAACAAAGTGGTTTCTTGAAAAAACTGATCGTGGTTTACTTGTAATTAAGCTTTGTTTACAAAATTGTCTAGTACACGCTTTTCTCCGGCTTTTTCGAACATTATTGTCAATTTATGATCGTCTATTGCTGTAATATGACCATAGCCAAATTTTATGTGAAAAATCCGATCATTGACAGAAAAATCTGATGGTGCATGAGAGATTGATTGAGAGATAACTTTCCCTTCAATATTCTTGTTTTTTTGTGCACGCTTTTGTCTTGCTGTTGCATAGTCATTATAAAAAGAATCGTGATATTGAAAGGAAGATTTTCCATAACCACCATAGGATGTTTCCATTTCTACAACTTCTATATGTTCTGCTGGTAATTCATCTAGAAAACGGGAGGGAAGAGCAGGTTGCCAAAGTCCATGAATTCTTCGATTCGATACAAACCATATATGCAAATGTTTTTTTGCTCTTGTTAGACCTACGTAAGCAAGACGCCGTTCTTCTTCTAATCCTGAACGTCCACCTTCATCTAATGAGCGCTGGTGGGGAAAGAGTCCTTCTTCCCAACCTGGAAGAAAAATTGTTTCAAATTCAAGCCCTTTGGCTGAATGAAGTGTCATGATGTTGACTGCATCCATATTTTCATTATTTTCCGTTTCCATAACGAGTGCAACATGTTCCAAAAAACTTTGAAGATTTTCAAATTGTTCCATGGAACGAATCATTTCTTTAAGATTTTCTAGTCTTGTAGGAGCCTCTGGTGAACGATCTTCTAACCACATGGTTGTATAACCAGAATCATCAAGGACGATCTCGGCAAGTTCTCTATGAGGAGTGTCTTGAAGCATATTTTGCCAGCGGCGGAAGTTTTCAATGAGGCTTCGTAACGCACTGCGTGCCTTAGGCTTTAATTCATCTGTTTCAATGATGTCAGCGGCAGCAGAAAAGAGAGGAACAGCACGTGCACGTGCACTCTCATAAAGAATGCGCAGGGTTGCATCTCCTATGCCGCGTTTCGGTGTATTAATAACACGCTCAAAAGCTAAATCATCAGTAGGTTGGACAACAACGCGTAAATAAGCCATGGCATCACGTATTTCCATTCGCTCATAAAAACGAGGACCACCAATGACGCGATAATTAAGGCCAAGTGTTACAAAGCGATCTTCAAATTCACGCATTTGAAATGATGCGCGTACCAATATAGCCATATGATTTAATGCATGACCGGTTTGTTGTGCGCGTTCGATTTCTTCTCCGATTGCTCGAGCTTCTTCTGCCGAATCCCATGCTGAATGAATTTTTACCTTTTCTTCCTCACTCTTTATTTGAGCAGAAAAAAGGACTTTTCCCAGTCTTTCTTCATTATGAGCAATGAGATGGGAGGCGGTTTTAAGAATATGAGATGTTGAGCGATAATTGCGTTCTAGACGAATAATTTTAGCAGAAGGAAAATCTTTTTCAAAACGTAATATGTTTTCGACTTTTGCACCACGCCATCCATAAATGGATTGATCATCATCACCAACACAACAAAGATTAACATGTTGATCTTGAGGATGTTGGGCCAAAAGGCGAAGCCAAAGATATTGTGCTGTATTTGTATCCTGATATTCATCGACAAGAATATAACGAAATTGAGAATGGTATTCGCGAAGAATATCTGGATTATGTTGGAAGATAGAGATAGAATGAAGTAGAAGGTCACCAAAATCACAAGCATTAAGATCTTTTAATCGATTTTGATAACTGTGATAAAGTTCACGTCCCATGCCATTACCAAAGGAATGAGCATCACTTTTTGAGATATGTGTTGGTGAGAGTCCTTGATTTTTCCAAGAATCAATCATCATGGCAAGGTTTCGTGCGGGCCAACGCTTATCGTCTAATCCTTCAGCTTGAATAAGTTGTTTTAAAAGTCGAAGAACATCATCGCTATCGAGAATTGTAAAGTTTCTTTTTAAATCAACAAGCTCTGCGTGACGGCGTAAAATTTTAGCTCCAGTGGAATGAAAGGTTCCAAGCCAAGGCATACCTTCAACAACTTCTCCAATAAGTTCACCAATACGTATTTTCATTTCACGTGCTGCTTTGTTGGTGAAAGTGACAGCAAGTATTTGCTGAGGAGAGGCAAGTCCAGAGCGTAAAATGTGAGAAATACGGGTTGTTAAAACGCGTGTTTTTCCTGTACCAGCACCTGCAAGAACTAAAAGAGGTCCCTCAGTATTCATAACAGCTTGTTGCTGTTCTGGATTGAGTTGTTCTAAATAGTCTGTGTTATATGATTTTTGTTCTTTTAGAGTATGGGAGAAAAAACCAGAGCTCTTCTTATCATGGTCTGGAGGGGAATCTTCTTCAAAGAAAGGTATGGTATGATCAGAAAAATTACTCATTATCTCTCTTTTGTAGTCTTTTTTTTATTGAAGTTCTAGATTAAAAAAACTTCTCTTAAAAAGTCACAACAGTTTCAGTTGAACAGACAGAAAGAGAACGTAAAAAAAATAAGCACAAACATTAAAGGCTTTGGGTGAGAACGCTTTGAAGGGCATAAACGCGTAACGAAGCCGAAAGATTTACTTGTTGTGGTCTTTTGCTATCAATATCGGTAATAATAAAGGCTAAAGATTGTCCTTTTTTGCGGGCTATATCTTTTAGAATATCTAAAAATGGTGGTTCTAAAGAGACGCTTGTTGCGTGTCCATCAACGCGAACAGATATCTTTCGTGGAATGACTTTTGACCAATCGATAGAATTATTTTCGTGCATTTTTCCACCTTTATTCGTCGTTTCGCAAACGATTTTGATCAAGAAATTTTTGCATTTTTAAAGATTTTTGCTGCTCAAAATTTTTTTCAGTTTTTGTTCGTCCAAAACGATAACGATTTTGCTCAGCACAAAGAGATTTTTCTGTACGTTTTTTTTGTTTTCGAAATTGGCGAAGATTAATCAATTCAGTCATGAGAAAAATTATTTTTTCCGAAAGGAATCTAAAGAGACAACATCAGCACTTTGATTTTGTTTTGCATCGTTATTTGAAGGTTCTTTATTTGTACTGAGATTTTGTTCTTTTGTAAGCGTATTTTCTTTTTTTTGTTTGTTTGATAAGGTAATAGGCGTAGTTGAGGTATTTTCTGAATTTTCACTTTCTCCAGAGGTCAGATTTGAGGGCAGATCAAATGCTGCTTCAAATGCTGCTACAGGATCATAAAAGACCTGAATGGAAGTAAAAGGAATCACGAGCTTTTCGGTTATTTCCCTGAAAGAGAGGGTTACTTCGAAAGCTGTTTCTGAAACACTGAGATCTCTAAATTGATGTTGTAAGACGATTGTCATTTGCTCGGGATAGCGATTTTTTAGCCGAGGAGAAATTTTAACGCCTGGGGCATTTGTCAAAAAAGTTATAAAAAAATGATGATTTCCCGGAAGACCTGCTTTGGCAACTTCCGATAAAACTTTACGGATAACTCCACGAAGCGCATCCTGAACGAGAATATCGTAACGGATTTGATCTTTAACCATCGAAGTTTATTCCTTTTATTTCACGTAGCAGAATGGGGCGTATTGATATTGTGTGACAGAATATATTTTAAATTAGCAGATTTTTTCTACGATGCACCTCAATAAATCGAATAAATACGAAACTCTATGGTAAATAATGTCTGATAATGTCTGAAAGATCAATCAACAACATTTAAAAAAGTGAAGGCTTCTGTTGCCAGGTGCCTCCGAACCCCGCTTAAACCTGCGACGGTTTAAGACTTAAATTGAAACATTCACACCACCTTAAGCGGCGAGACGTGCTTCCGCATAGTTGTCATTTGCAACTACTCATTTAGCCCGATAACGGTGGTACAATGCCGAGTAAAAGAGCGATCTTTACACCCTTGTCGATCCTATTTCGCCCCCACCAAAATATAATTTTGATTTTTTATATTTTGGTGGAGGCGCCGGGTACCGCCCCCGGGTCCAATAGGTTTATTTCACCGTCCATTTATTACCATAGCTGGTAAACCAGCCCTCTAAATATAGATGAAGAACAGTCTTAGGAAAAGGGGGGGTTGTTAATATTTTTAATCCTCTAATTATTTATGGAGCTATATGAGGCGGCTATAAAGTATAGACCGCTCATTTTTGGAGAGGAGATGATGCAAAATGACAAATAATTTAGCAGATATTAAACTATATGATTCAAATCCCGATGAAGCAGCAGTAGAACGACTTAGCCATCGTTTAGCTTTGGTGATGAAAAAGCAGGATGCAGCGCTTGTTGCTACATCG
The DNA here is from genome assembly GCF_042195865.1 of Bartonella sp. AP36NXGY. Lineage (NCBI taxonomy): Bacteria > Pseudomonadati > Pseudomonadota > Alphaproteobacteria > Hyphomicrobiales > Bartonellaceae > Bartonella > Bartonella sp. AP36NXGY. The sequence continues at coordinate 83,858 of NZ_JBHIPD010000005.1, forward strand.
GATCCAAAAGAGTTAGAACGTGTTGAAAAATGGGTTCAAGATGTTTTAGAAGCTGATGAGAAGAGTGCTAAAACGGCTGTTTCAAAAGTGGCTGAGATGATGTCTGGAGAGCGTAGAAAAAGTCGACTGACTTTTTATTATCTAGTTGCTAAGCAACTTAATGCACTTCATAAAATTTAAACAATATTAAATTTGTGATAATGATAAAAAAAGCCCAATTTCTTGGGCTTTTTCGTTGATAAAAAGGGTTAATGTTTTTCATCCTCTTGGAGGTAGCCTCCTTTACGCATACTCGGGACAAAGAGAAGAGCAATGAATGCCATGATCATCACGACGGTTATATAAAAATAAAAGAGTGATTCATGACCGTACTTTTTTAATCCAAGCGCAACGTATTCAGCAGAACCACCAAATAAGGCGTTGCCAATGGCATGAGAGATGCTAACGCCTAATGCGCGTATTGAAGAGGGAAACATTGCTGATTTGACGACACCAGAGATGGATGTATACATGCTCATAATGAAGAGCAAGCCAATAATGACGGAAAAGGCAACCCATATACTATGCGTATTACCGATTATCCAGAGTCCAGGAAATGTAAAGATGACAGAGAGTATACTCCAAATGATAAGTAAAGTTTTTGTTCCAATTTTATCGGCTATGATACCAGCTATGGGTTGGAATAGGATGAAAATAAATAGTACAGCTGTCATAATCGTTGTTGCGGTATGTTTATCAAAGCCGGTGGTTGTGATCAGATATTTTTGCATATAAGTCGTAAAGGTGTAAAATGTGAGTGATCCTCCTGATGCAAAGCATGCAATTACGACAACGGCTTTTGTATGCTTGGTGAGAAGTTCCTTAAGACTGCCAGAGTGTTTGTGAGAGCGGCTTTCTTTCGTGGTTGTTTCGTGGAGAGAACGACGCAGATAAATCGCAATCACTGCCCCGAAACCACCAATCACAAAAGGAATGCGCCATCCCCATGCTTTTAACTGATCTTCAGAGAGATAAGATGCTAGAATAAATATAATGAAGCTGGCAAGAAGTTGACCTGTAATAAGGGTGGCTGATTGGAAAGAAGCAAAAAGCCCACGATGTTTTTTGAGGGCAACTTCGCTCATATAAGTGGCTGCTGTACCATATTCACCACCTGCTGAAAGTCCTTGCATCATCCGAGCTAAAAGTAAAAGGATTGCTGATGTTACTCCTAAGGTTTCATAGGTGGGAAGTATGGCGATGAAAAAAGAGCCACCACACATCATAAAAATGGATATAAGCATCGAGCGTTTACGTCCATAACGATCGGCGACAAACCCTAAAAACCAAGCTCCAATAGGGCGCATAAGAAAGCCAATAAAAAACACACCTGCGGTTTTTAACAGTGGCGTAATCGTATCACCATCGGAGGGAAAGAATTGTGATGCAAAATAAATTGATGCAAATGAGTACACGTAAAAATCATACCATTCTACGAGATTTCCTGATGCGCTTGCTATAATAGCAAAAACACGTTTTCTTGCATCCTGTGATGCTGAAGTTGTTTCATTTTTCATGAATTGTTCCCCTTTTGGATTTATAGTTCATATTTTCTAAACATAATTGTTTATGATTTCCAGAAAAATTCAATGGTATTATAACAATTTCTTAGGGAAACTCTTTAAGATGATTTATTAGAGTTATGTTGTCATTCGTTTTAAGATTTTTACTTGTGTTGTAGAATAAAAAGTTATCACATTGCATTTAAAGGGAGAGAACATTGAAAAGTAGATCAAGATACCTTTAAACTTGATGAGAAGAATGCAATATTGGCATCATACCGGAAGATTATAGAAGAGATGGTCTTTATGAGCAGAAAGCCCAAAAACTGAAGACATTTCATAAAGCTTAAGTTAATGTAAAAGGGGATTTTGTGTCCTTAATTATCTTATTGTATCATAACACATCATCATTTAGGAGGGTGAGGTAAGTCTCAGATAAGGTTTTCCGTATGAGGTGTTTTTTAGATATCGTGATAAATATTTAGGGTAGGGCTGCCCATAGAATCTTATCAAGTAAATTACATAAAGAGGGCAGTAACTATAGACAATTTAAAAGAAACTGAGTTGTTTGTAAGATGAATGCGGGGCGGGCTTTTCGTTCTTTACTAGGGTGGAGAGGAGATCAAAAAAAGCCCAATTTCGTGGGCTTTTTTTATCCAGAAAATAAGTTTAATGAAGTTTATCGTCTTTATCGAGATATCCTCCTTTATCTATATCGGGCATAAGAAGAATAGAGATGAGTGCAATGACCATCATACCAACGATGTAAAAAAAGAAAACAGATTCGTATCCCATATTTTTTAATCCAAGCGCTACATATTCAGCAGAACCGCCAAAGAGTGCGTTGCCAATGGCAAAAGCAAATCCAACACCAATTGCTCGGATTGAAGCAGGGAACAATTCTGCTTTTATGATACCAGCAATGGACGTATAAAAACTCATAACACAGAGTATTCCAATAATAATTAAGAGTGCTGTCCATGGATTATGGGCATTACCGATCATTTTAAGTACAGGAATGGTGCAGATAATGGATAATGCCCCCCAACTAATGAGTGAAGCTCTTGCTCCAATTTTATCGGCTAGGGAACCAAAAAGGGGTTGGAGTAGCACAAAAACAAAGAGGGCGGCAGTCATTATCGTTGTTGCGGTTTGTTTATCAAAACCAGTGGTTGTGATCAGATATTTTTGCATATAAGTGGTGTATGTATAAAATGTGAGAGATCCACCAGCTGTAAAGCCAACAACCAAAAAGAAAGCTTTTTTATGATTACGAAAAAGTTCTTTAAGACTACCAGCGTGTTGTTCAGAGCGGCTTTTGAGGGTTGTTGTTTCATGAAGCAAGCTACGCAGATAAATTGCAACGATTGCTCCAAAGCCACCAATGACAAAGGGAATACGCCATCCCCATGCTTTTAACTGATCCTCGTTAAGGTAAATGGCTAAAATAAATATTATAAAACTTGCCAGAAGTTGACCTGAGATCGTTGTTGCATATTGAAAAGAAGCAAAGAGACCACGACGATTTTTGGGCGCAACTTCACTCATATACGTTGCTGCTGTACCATATTCACCGCCAACGGAAAGCCCTTGAAACATACGGACTAAAAGGAGAAGAAATGCTGCTGTTATTCCCAAGGTTTTATAAGTGGGAAGTATGGCAATGAGAAAAGAGCCACCACACATCATAAAAACAGAAATAAGCATTGAGCGTTTACGTCCATAACGATCCGCAATGTATCCAAAGAGCCATGCTCCAATTGGACGCATAAGAAAGCCAATAAAAAAGATTCCTGCCGTTTTTAACAGTTGTGTAACAATATCTTCATCTTCAGGAAAAAATTGTGATGCAAAATAAACCGATGCAAAGGAGTAAGCATAAAAGTCGTACCATTCTACCAGATTTCCTGATGCGCTGGATATGATAGCAAAAATACGTTTCCTTGTATCATGTGGATCTAAAGTTGTTTGATTATTCATGAAGTATTCCCCTTTTAGATTTATAACTTTTCTTCTTTTTAAAGCTATTTACGATGTGCATTATAAAAACGCCATTGTATCATGATAATTTTTTAGGGAAACATAAAGATTTTTTCTAGAGCTATCAGTGGTGTTTTGGGCTCATGGTGTTGTTACATTGCGTAAATCATACGCTTTTTACTATCCTTAAGGAAATATTATTTTTTGTTTGATTGTGAATTATTTGCATATGCAGAGTGTTTATGAAGATATGATACTCTTTAGTTTATATGCTTGATGTTGTTTCGTAAAATGATGTTATTGACTATTTCATGCGAGGTTGGTGTATCAGTTAAAATAATTTTTAGGAATGATCTTAAGTGTTAAGGGGGAGTACAATATTAAGAGTTCCTCAATAGTATAATGATAGCGGCTTGCACTTTTATTAAGTGTAAAGAGAGTGATGCCCATGTTTATACTTTACGGGGCTTTTACGTTATGTCATTCACGGGTGCCGTTGTGAAATGGAGTTGGGTGCATTGAGAAATGTTTCTCAAAAAAGTGTGCGAATTCATAATATAATGGTATTTTCTATTTTTCATGAAAGGATTTGTTTTGCATGAGGGGGTACTATTAAGAACGTATTAAACAAAATCATGAGTGTAATCTTTATTATTGATAAAATTATCTTGAAAGATAATCACTTTTCTTCGATTTTGAGTGGGCATGGGAATATTAAAATAAATCAAACGTTTTTTATCTTCAGTGAATTAAATTCAGCTAAAGAAGTATTTATTACATAATAATATGAAGCCATTTATTTTTATAAGCGGCGTGTGCAGGAGGGAACATTGCTTCTTTAGAGTGTTTGAAGGGATAAAAAATTGTGAGCTTTAAACTTCTATCGGAAAGAATATAAAAAAAAGCCCAGTACTCTGGGCTTTTTTGTTAAAATCCTTGTTTGTTAACATTAAAGGTTAATGAATATCGTCTCCTTGTAAATACCCTTTTTTGCGAGCATCTGGCATTAAGAGAACAGCAATGAATGCAATAATCATCATGCCGGTTATATAAAAATAGAAGACAGATTCATATCCAAGATCTTTTAATCCAAGTGCGACATATTCAGCAGAACCGCCAAACAGTGCGTTGGCAATAGCATAAGAGAGCCCAACTCCTATTGCTCGTACTGAAGCAGGAAACATTTCTGATTTTACAATGCCAGAGATAGATGTATAAAAGCTCATAATGCAGAGCATTCCAGTAATGACTGATAAAGCAATCCATGTACTATCAGTACTACCAATCATATTAAGTCCAGGAATGGTAAAGATAATAGATAAGACACTCCAAATAAGGAGTGAAGTTCTTGTTCCAATTTTATCTGCAAGAGCACCAAAGAGGGGTTGGAGTAACATGAAAACAAAGAGAGCAGCTGTCATGATTGTTGTGGCTGTATGTTTATCAAAGCCAGTGGTTGTGATCAGATATTTCTGCATGTAAGTCGTATAGGTGTAGAATGTGAGCGATCCTCCAGCTGTAAAGCCAATAACCAGAAAGAAAGCTTTTCGGTGGTTGCTCAGAAGTCCCCTAATACTACCAGCTTGTGCACTAGAACGACTTTCTTTGGTCGTTGTCTCATGGAGTGTGCGGCGTAGATAAATCGCAACAATTGCACCGCATCCACCAATGGCAAATGGAATACGCCAGCCCCACGCTTTTAGCTGATCTTCGGTGAGATAAAGCGCTAAAATGAATATAACGAGACTGGCTAGAAGTTGACCACCAATCAGTGTGGTATATTGGAAAGAGCTAAAAAATCCGCGGCGATTTTTGAGGGCGATTTCGCTCATATAAGTTGCTGTTGTACCATATTCACCACCGACAGAAAGCCCCTGAAGCATTCTGAGTAAAAGTAAAAGAATTCCTGCTGCCATTCCAATGGTTTCATAGGTAGGAAGTAGGGCGATTAAGAACGAACCACCACACATCATAAAAACAGAGATAAGCATTGAGCGTTTGCGTCCGTAACGATCGGCAATGAAGCCAAAAAGCCATCCGCCGATTGGGCGCATAAGAAAACCAATAGCAAAAACACCCGCCGCTTTTAAAAGTTGCGTAACGTCATTGCCATCTGAGGGAAAGAATTGTGATGCAAAATAAATAGATGTAAAGGAATAAACATAAAAGTCATACCATTCTACTAGATTACCTGATGCACTGGACACGATAGCCCAGATACGTTTTCTTGTATCATGTGGTTTTAAAGCTTCTTGTTTTTCCATAGTCGATCCCTTTATTTGATGTTCATCCATCTTTGTTCATTTATGTCATTTTTTTAGAAGCTGTCTATAGTATTTTATCTTTTGCATCAAAAATTTAGTTAGATCATGATAATTTCTTGTGTAAGATGTTTTTGGAAAAAGATTTGAATTATGTTTGTACGGATTTTACAGTTTTTATTTTCTATAATAAGAAGAATCGGACATAATACCCTCATGAAATCATATCTTGCTCTTTTATCTCATGTTTTAAATCAGGGTATTGATCGGACAGATCGAACGGGTGTTGGAACGCGATCTATCTTTGGGTATCAGATGCGTTTTGATTTACAAGCAGGATTTCCGTTGTTGACAACAAAGAAACTACACTTACGTTCAATTATTTATGAACTTTTGTGGTTTCTTAAAGGCGATACAAATATCGCTTGGTTGAAAGAGCATGGTGTGTCAATTTGGGACGAGTGGGCTGATGAAAAGGGAAATCTTGGTCCTGTTTATGGTTATCAGTGGCGTTCTTGGCCCGCTCCTGATGGACGCCATATTGATCAAATTAACAATCTTTTAACGATGATTAAGGAGACGCCAGATTCTCGTCGCTTGATTGTATCAGCTTGGAATCCTGCATTAATAGAGGAAATGGCGTTGCCTCCGTGTCATTGTCTTTTTCAATTTTACATTGCGGAGGGGAAATTATCTTGTCAACTTTATCAGCGTTCGGCGGATATTTTCTTAGGTGTTCCATTCAATATTGCATCCTACGCATTGCTAACGATGATGATTGCGCAAGTAAGCGGTCTTAAAGTAGGCGATTTTATTCATACTCTGGGAGATGCTCATCTTTATTCTAATCATTTTGAACAGGCAAAATATCAATTGTCTCGTATACCAAATGCTTTGCCATGTATGCGCATAAACCCAGCGGTAACAGATCTTTTTTCTTTTCAATTTGAGGATTTTGAGTTGCTTAATTATGAAGCACAACCTCATATTAAAGCGCCGGTAGCAATATGACGATTTCCATTTGTTTAATTGCTGCTGTTGCAGAAAATGGTGTTATCGGTCGTGAAGGTGCCATGCCGTGGCATTTATCGACGGATTTGCAACGCTTTAAAGCTTTGACGTTGCGTAAGCCCATTATTATGGGAAGAAAAACTTGGGATTCTATTGGGAGACCTTTACCAGGGCGTACAAATATCGTCATTACGCGTGATTGTACCTTTTGTGCTGAAGGGGCTGATGTTGCTCACTCTTTATCGCAAGCTTGTTCTCTTGCAACAAATGTTGCTTCTCAAAATGATGTAGAGGAAATTTTTATTATTGGTGGGGGTGAAATTTTTCAACAAGGGTTGCATATGGCTGATAAAATATTCCTTACAGAAGTTTTAGCTTCTATAGAAGGTGATAGTTTTTTTCCTGTTTTTGATAAAGAAAAGTGGACTATTGTGCAAACACAAGATATTCCAAAAGGGGATAAAGATAGTCATCCGACACGTTTTGTTGTTTATGAGCGGAAATAATTTTTTGTAATATGAAGTGAAAGGGTTTATCAGTTGTATTGTAATGAGGTAAGAGACACCCTATAAGATCAAGCAAATGGTTGGTGTTCGAGTAGTGGTAATCAGTTAAAGAGGTGATAATGCCCTGGACAAATCAAAATGGTGGTGGCCCGTGGAGTGGCGATAAAAACAGTGGTGACAAAAAGACACCAGCTAAGAATCTCTTTGGTTCTGGTGGCGAAAATGGTCCTAATCTTAATGAAATTTTGCGCAAAGGGCAGGATCAGTTTAAACAATTCGGGAGAAGCAGTTTTTCTGTTTTATTCCTTCTGCTTATTGTGTTTTTTTGGCTATACCAGTCAATTTATATTGTTCAGCAAAATGAACAAGCGGTAGAGTTGCGCTTTGGCATCCCTAAAGAAGGCATTATTGGTGATGGGTTGCATTTTCATTTTTGGCCAATTGAGACCTATATGAAAGTACCTTTAACGGAAAAAACAATCGCGATTGGTGGGAAGCCCGGTCAGGCGCAACAAAGTGATGGTTTAATGCTTTCGAGTGATCAAAATATCGTTAATGTTAATTTTTCCGTTTATTATCGGATTTCATACCCTAGTCAGTTTTTATTCAATGTGAATGATCAAGAGGGAACTGTCCGCCAAGTTGCTGAGAGTGCAATGCGTGAGGTCATTGGTTCGCGGCCGGTTGATGATGTTTTACGTGACAAGAAAGAAGAAGTTGCTAATGACGTTAGAAAGATTATCCAGTTGACTGTGGATAAATATCAACTTGGTGTCGAAATAAGCCGTGTTTCTATCAGTGAAGCTGCTCCTCCGACAAAGGTTGCTGCTGCGTTTAATTCTGTTCAGCAGGCGGAGCAGGAACGTGGAAGAATGATTGAAGAGGGGAATCGTGTGCGTTTTACGAAAATTGGTTTAGCAAATGGTGAAGCTTCACGCACACGGGAAATCGCAAAAGGTGAAAAGGCACAAATGGTTGAAGAGGCAACAGGGCGTGCTGAACGTTTTCAGGCGATAGCTCGAGAGGCTGCGATTTCACCAGAAGCTGCTCGCTACCGTCTCTATATGGAGACGATGGGGCGGATTCTTTCTTCACCAAATAAGCTGGTTCTTGATCAGGCAAATTCTCCAGCGGTGCCTTATTTACCTTTGAATGAATTGTTGCGTAGCAAGTCATCGGAAAAAGTAAAGGCAACAGCAGCGCGTCCTGCGTTACTCTTAGATTCTCGTATTTCTGGAGGAGATTAATTATGCAGCAATCTCGCTTTTTGTTTGTTTTTAGTGCTATAGTGTTTGTTTTGATGATTTTGTGGATGTCCGTATTTATCGTCTATCCTCGTCAACAAGTAGCAATTAAGCGTTTTGGACAAATTGTTCAGGTAGAATCTAATCCTGGAATCTATTTCAAGGCGCCCTTTATCGATAAGATGATCATTGTTGATAATCGGTTATTGCGTTACGATGTTCCTACACAATCTGTACAGGTTCGTGGTGGTGCGTATTATGAGGTGGATGCGTTCTTTATTTACCGTATTACAGATCCTAAGTTGTTTTTACAGCGCATTGCTTCTGGGCGTCCACAAATTGCGGCACGTGAAAACCTTGCACCACGGTTTATTGACGCTTTGCGTGCTGTTTATGGTAAGCGAGAATTTAAAGCAGCCTTATCGGATGAACGAGGCGCGATGATGGCTGAAGTACAGAAGCAATTTTCTGTAGATGCAGGCTCGTTGGGTATTACCATTGTTGATGTGCGTATTCGTAAAACCGATTTGACTGATGCTGTTTCAGAAGATGTCTATCGGCAAATGGCAGCTGAACGTGAAGCTGCTGCGGAAAATATCCGGGCTCGTGGTCAGCAGGAGCGAGATCGTATTGTGGCAGAAGCTAATCGTGAATATGAAGAAATTGTAGCAGCTGCAAAGCGTGATGCTGAAATTACCCGTGGTGAAGGTCAAGCTGAAAGTATTCGTCTTCTATTGAATGCGAGGGAGGCTAATCCGTCTTTTTACGATTTTTGGTTGGCGATGGAACAATACAAGAATTTAGAGAAAACACCGATGGTGATTTCTCCAAATGAGGATTTCTTTTTCTATTTTCGTAATCCGCCGCAGGCAAATAAAGCATTCTTACCGACAATGAATACTGGCCTCAGTAAAACTGATCCAAAATCGGGAGAGAATAGATAAAATAATGGATTGCAGATACGAGATTTTGCATGAAAAGAATGATCTGTGACCATTTTCTTTTATGGTAAAAGTGGTAGAGAGTATCGAGCCGTGCTGGTTTTACGTAGATAAATTTAGTGGGGCTCTTTGCATCTTTGATTAAAGGCATGTCATGGATAGAAGTATCGTGAGTAAAAATACGTTTTTAAAGTTTTTTATCACAAGAGTTGTTTTTTGTGTGACTTTGTTTCTATCAGGATCAGTGAGTTTGTCTTGGGGAGCCGAGACAAGCAAGGCATTGCTTTCTATTCCTGATTTAGCTTCTGAGCTTTTGGAAACAGTTGTGAATATTTCCACGGCGCAGACTGTTGAAGGAACAGAACAGGATGCAAACACCTCGGTACCCGTTATCCCAAAAGATTCATTGCTGGAGGAATATTTCAGTGATTTTTTTACACCCAAGGATGGTCAAAAAGATAGTCAATTTCAAAAGGTGCGTTCTTTAGGCTCTGGTTTTGTGATTGATGCGCAAAAAGGGATTATTGTTACAAATTATCATGTTATTGTAGATGCTGATGATATTGAAGTTAATTTTACGGATGGTACAAAACTAAAGGCAAAGCTTCTTGGAAAGGATAGCAAAACTGATTTGGCGTTGCTTCAAGTCGATGCAGGAAGTAAAAAATTAAAAGCTGTGCGTTTTGGTGACTCAGAAAAAGCACGTATTGGTGACTGGGTTATGGCTATTGGTAATCCTTATGGTTTTGGTGGAAGTGTGACGGTTGGTATTATTTCTGCACGTAACCGTGATCTTAATGCTGGTCCCTATGATAATTTTATTCAAACAGATGCAGCAATTAATCGGGGAAATTCTGGTGGGCCGTTATTTGATAGAAATGGTGAAGTCATTGGCATTAATACAGCAATTGTTTCACCTTCGGGAGGATCTATCGGTATTGGATTTGCTATTCCATCGGATATGGCTCTTTCTGTTATTAATCAATTGCGTGATTTTGGAGAAATAAGGCGTGGTTGGTTGGCTATTCGTATTCAGCCGGTAACAGAGGATATTGCAAAAAGTTTAAAATTGGACAATGCTGTGGGAGCATTGGTGGCTGGTAAAATAGAACAGACGGAAGAAAATAATGTAGATAATAGCCAGTTACAAACTGGAGATGTTATTCTTTCCTTTGGTAATTCCAAAATTAAGCATGCACGTGATTTGCCGCGTTTAGTTGCAGAAAGTTCAGAAGGAAAAGTGGTGGACGTTACTATTTTACGCAATGGGCAAGAAGCAACAGTAAAAGTTAAGCTTGGACGTTTGATTGAAACAGATCCAAATGAAGATACAGAAGAAGTTGATGATAAAAAAAATCAAGATCTGTCGAAAAACGCGACAATGCAATTTATGGGAATGACGTTATCTGAACTGACAGAGGATTTGCGTCATCGTTATTCAATTTCAGATAAACTTCGAGGACTAGTGGTGACATCTGTTGCACAAAATAGTGCAGCGGATAAAAAGCGTATTCGCGTTGGTGAAGTGATTGTTGATATCAATCAGAGTTCTATCACAACAATTGATGAGGCTAAAAAACGTATTCATAAATTACGTGAAGCTGGACGCAAAAATGCTCTATTTATTGTAGCGCGTCCAGATGGAGAGTTACGGTTCGTAACGCTCCTAATGGATTGATCCTTAAAAAATTATTTTTTGTTTTTTATCAGCCTTAGTGTGTGGGATATTTTGCAAGTCAGCCATGTGATGTCCAATATTTCTCAAGCTCATTTCACGATAGAGAGTATGGGGTGTGCAATATAAAATCCATTGGAAATCATTATATCTTTATGCTGAATATCAAAGTATAAATTGGTGTCATCATAGTATTTTTCAGTTCTCAATATTGTAACAGCCTAGACTTTGAAATGCTGCATAAGAGCTATTGGTACACCTTTCTTAAGTCCATTTTTATCTCTGCTTGTGATGCGCAAGTAAATGGTATTGATATGATACTTTATGAGGCTCTTATTATAAACCGGCGTAGCATGCTATTTTTATAGGAAAAAATAAAGCTATTTGATTGTATAGATTAAACTTAGTATTATTTTCATAAATGATGACAGAGAGTATATTTTTAATGGCCTTAACGGACAGAATTATTATAGCTGTGGTTTGTTATTGAATTATGATAGCAAAAAATGCTTGGAAATTCCTTTGGTGTTGTTATTAAGTCCATTTTTTCTTTTTTATAAGTTTCATAAGGGGCTTTGTCTTAAGGGGAATTTGTGTTCGTATTTTTGTTTGAAGTATTTACTCTATGATAATGGAGAGAAAATACAGGAAGGCTTTGGGGGTGTCTGCATGTTGCAATAAGTTATTGATTGGGAGAAATTGCTATTCATGACACAGAGAACAGTTACATTAATAGCAGGGCCAACGGCAAGTGGGAAGTCAGAACTTGCCTTGCAAATGGCTCAAGAAAAAAATGCTCTCATTATTAATACTGATTCAATGCAGGTTTATGATGTTTTAAATATTTTAACGGCACGGCCGAGGGAGGCTGACACCGCGATTGTTCCCCATTATCTTTATGGTCATGTGAGTCCTACTTTGAACTATTCAGTAGGGCAATGGTTGTGTGATGTCGAGAAGCTATTGGCTACTTTTTCTTTAAGATCAGTTATTTTTGTTGGTGGAACAGGACTTTATTTTCGTGCTCTTTTAGAGGGGATTTCGGAAATCCCTCATGTTCCAGATGTTGTGCGGCAGAAGTGGCGTTTGCTGCTTGATAAAGAGGGACCTGAAAGTCTTTATCGCCAGTTGTTGCAGATTGATGCTGTTGTTGCTGAAAAAATTTCTTCGCATGATAGGCAGCGTATTGTACGTGCTTTGGAAGTTTATGATGCAACCGGTAAGACGCTCAGTTGGTGGCAGAAACAAAAAACAACACCTCTCATTGCGCCAAATTTGACCGAAAAAATTCTTCTCATGCCACCACGTCCTCTGCTTTATGAACGTATTCATAAACGCTTGGATTCTATGATTGAAAGAGGAGCTTTAGAAGAAGTGGTGGCTATGAAAAAACTTAAACTTTCCCCTTCATTACCAGCAATGAAGGCTATTGGTATACCTGAGTTTATGGCTTATTTGGATGGATATAGAAGCTTTGAGAGTGCTCTTGAAGCGGTGAAAATACAAACGAGGAGATATGCAAAAAGACAAATGACATGGTTTCGTAATCAATTTGATGAAGAATGGATGCTTACTTTTTGATAAAAGAGTTAGAGCTTTGCAAAGAAACTTATCGAAAGATAAAAGATAATTCGTGAAAAAGAAATTTTTTAGAAAATATAATTTTTTATTGACGAATGGTATCAATGGAATTAGAAATCTCTCTACAAGGAATTTTTTATATATTTTATACGTTGGAATAATGGGGGTAATCATACAGTATGTGTTGTGTAATGGGCTCCTTTGGGGGCTTTTTTTATGGGCTCCGTTAGGGGCTTTTTTATTGTCCTATAAAGTAGGTGAGTGGGAAAAATGAGAAATGATCCAAGAAAGCAAGAGAGTGCAGATGGAAAAATAATGTCGGGCGCTGAAATAGTGGTTCAAGCTCTTATAGATCAAGGCGTTGAACATATTTTTGGTTATCCTGGTGGGGCTGTTTTGCCTATTTTTGATGTTCTTTATCACCAAGATACACTCCAGCATATTTTGGTGCGCCATGAACAAGCCGCAGGGCATGCAGCTGAAGGCTATGCACGCAGCACAGGGAAGGTAGGGGTTATGCTTGTGACTTCTGGTCCAGGGGCAACGAATGCTGTTACACCTTTGCAAGATGCTCTTATGGATTCGATACCTCTTATTTGTTTTTCTGGGCAGGTGTCAACAACGGTGATTGGAACAAATGCTTTTCAAGAGGCTGATACAGTTGGAATTACAAAGCCTTGTACGAAGCGTAATTGGCTGGTTAAAAATGTCAATGATCTTGCGGCTATTATTCATGAAGCTTTTTTTCTTGCTCAATCAGGTCGTCCTGGGCCGGTTTTGATTGATATTCCTAAGGATGTTCAATTTGCTTCAGGATTTTATAGAGCACCTCAAGTTCAGGAGTCTTTACATTCTTTTCCATCGTTGAAAGGGAATACTAAGGCTATTGAATCTGCCGTTTCTCTTTTAGTTGAGGCAAAACGCCCTATTATTTATTCTGGTGGTGGTGTTATTTCATCGGGGATGAAAGCTATACAGCTTTTACGTAATTTGGTTCAATTGGGGGATTTTCCGATTACTTCAACATTAATGGGACTTGGTGCTTATCCTGCTTCCGGTAAAAATTGGCTTGGAATGCTTGGAATGCATGGAACCTATGAGGCTAATATGGCCATGCATGATTGTGATGTCATGTTAGCTGTTGGAGCACGATTTGATGATCGTATCACCGGGCGCCTTGATGCATTTGCACCTCATGCGCGTATTATTCATATTGATATTGACCCTTCTTCTATCAATAAAATTGTAAAAGCAGAAGTTCCAATTATTGGTGATGTGGCTTGTGTTTTAGGAGATATGACGCAACTCTTAAAGATACAGCAACCAGCGTTTAACAGTGAAGTCCGTGAGGCGTGGTGGACGCAAATTAACCGTTGGAAGGCTCGTAATTCATTAGCATATGCGGAGAAAAAAGATGTCATTATGCCGCAATATGCTCTTGAACGGCTGTATGCTTTTACCAAAGATGCGAATGCTTATATTACAACGGATGTCGGGCAGCATCAGATGTGGGCAGCGCAGTATTATCATTTTGATGAACCAAAACATTGGATGACTTCTGGTGGTCTTGGAACGATGGGGTATGGTTTACCTGCTGCTATAGGTGTTCAAATAGCGCATCCTGATGCGCTTGTTGTGTGTATTTCTGGTGATGCCTCCATTCAGATGAATATTCAAGAGCTTGCAACAGCTATTCAGCATGACACACCGGTGAAAATTTTCATTTTAAATAATCAGTATATGGGAATGGTCCGCCAGTGGCAGCAATTGCTGCATGGTAATCGTCTTTCTCATTCTTATACGGAATCTATGCCTGACTTTGTGAAATTGGCACAAGCTTATGGAGCCGTGGGAATTCATTGTTCAAAACCCGATGAACTTGATGATAAAATTCAGCAGATGATTGACTGTGATAAGCCTGTTCTTTTTGATTGTCGTGTTTATCATTTAGAAAACTGTTTTCCTATGATCCCATCGGGATGTGCTCATAATGAGATGTTATTACCCGATGAGGCAAGCGAAGAAGCTATTGCAAATGCTATTTCTTCCGAAGGAAAGATTCTTGTATAAAATGAATATGTTAACAAAATGGTGAAGGATGGTGATGATGAAGTCTTTGGAGTCTTCATCTCTGTCACTTCTTTGTGGAGAGTTCCTATTATCCTTAGAGCTCATTTTATGATTTTCATTCTTTGTTTAAAGACATGGGGTGTATTATTATTTGTTCATCTAAAAAATGTTATAAGTCGTGTGCACAATTATGTTTGAATTTATTTGTACGCGATGTTTGTTTTTTTAATTCATATGTTCACATTAATAGCTATTTCGTTGCATTTTTTAGATAATACATTGAATTATCTGTTATAAATTAATTATGTTGTCTCATATATGAATGATTTCATCGTGCAAGAAAAAAAGCCACACTGCTTGAAGGGTGCAACCATGCAAGCCATTATGCCTATGAAAACAATAGAAAAGTTTGTTACTATGTTTTGGTTTTGCATTATGAAATTACTCCAAATAGCTCTTTCAGGGGCTTGATAGGAAAATCCCCCTAGCGGTTTGAAAGGAAGGGAAAAAATAACAAAAATCAAATGCAGCCATAGAAAACCAATAGGTCACCATAGCTTATAATCAGGTATGATTATGCGGGAGAAACCTATACATATGAGATGTATCGTCAATATATAAACCAGAATAATACTCAACATCATATCATTATCAGGATATTAACATTGAAAATTAAATACTCTTTCTTTTATTTGTTCTATATATCTATGATTCCATAAATCTGCAGACATAAACACTCTTTGAATCCACCGCATTGGATTTTCATAACTATCAAATGATCCAAAAAATTTATCTCTAGAGTGTAAGGCCATTCTGTTATCAATGTATAATAATCTTCCTGGTTGTACATCAATTCCAAAAGATACAGCCTTAATAGCTTCATAAAAATGATCTGAAGCTTTCTTGGCTTTTTTTGACTGTGGCTCTAACATGCCTGGATAAAAAACAGCGCTGATATCTGGGAATTCACCGTCCCCTTGAACGAGGGGCACTTTACTTGTAGAAGTTACCCCATTTTTTCTCCATCTATAGGGAACATTAATTATATATAAATTATCCCTGAAGCTCCTCAAATCCTCCTCACTTAAAAGTTTTAAAGCTAGACGTGCATCATCGTTAACGGACCATCAACACCATTGCGAACACCAGATAAAAGTATCCCCTTTAGGAGATAAATTTAAATCCGTTATAAATTTTAGTGCAGCATTTTCATATGAAAATCTAACTCAACTTCAGATCCTAATCCTGTATAATCTTTTTTATTATCCTCTAAAGGAACTAGGTTATTTACTATATGTTCGCCTTCAAACTTAATTGAATAAGGCTCTCCGATCAATAAAGAAAACATCATAATTAAATTTTCGCTAATATAGCCACTTTTACAAGACGCATCTAAATTGTAAGGATTAGGTGACATATTAATTTGTCTATCAACAGGAAGGTTTTCAAAGATTAAATATGGTCTAGGGGTAATAGACACCTTTTGGTTCATAATAATTGTCAATATGCTATGTGGTAGCAGCGAAAATGCTATTTTTTTAACTCAACCGAATATTCAATACCACCGTATGGATCATAAATAACATGGTCTAAAGCCTCCCAAAGTTTGTCTCTTTCGATATTGCTCAACTCAAAAGTATTTTCATTTATCATTATAATTTCCTCCCCAATTATATTTCCCTACTTTTTTATTAAGAAAAGTGAAAAAACAATAATTAAAATTAAAATCAGCCATGTTAGTAAATAAGTGTCTGTAAAATCTTAGATTAATCCAAATAATGGTGGAGCAGTAATGATTGCGATTTGATTTATAGACATTGCTAAATCCAGAGAAAAGCCAACACTTTCTTTTGGCGAAGAGTCTACAATATAAGCAACCCAAGGGCCATACTATCCCATTCCTCCAAAAACTAACCAAGCAGATAAAATAGTTAAATAAATTATGGATCCACTCATGCCCAAAATTAATATTAAAAATCAAAAAACGACTGCAATCATACAAAACAAGACAGGAAAAAACCGTCCTTTTCTACAATGATCACGCTACGCTGCTAAAATAATTCTTCCTAAGGCACCAGAAGCCTGTGAAACAAAAAATAAATAAGTACTTTTATCTAAAGACAGGTGATAGATTCTATAAAAATAGATCGTTATAAAAATGGTTAAAACATATTGAACGATCACAAGTGAAACGCTTGGAAAAATAATATTCTTCATATGAGGCGCAGCCAACATTGCAAGACGAGATCTTACATTTGCATAGAACGAAATTCTTGCCTTGCTTTTTGGAACGATAGCGATAACTTTTGCTGGTGAGTGATAAAAAATAATAAATATACATCCCCCTAAAAAAGAAACTATGGCACCGACCAAAACGCACCTTGTATGCCATAGACAAGCACACTAGCAGGAAGAACTATTCCAGCTAATGCCCCCACAACCTAATGTTAACCCCGCCTGCCTTATTCCCATTGCAAATCCGCGCTGCGATTGTGGAAACCATGCAGAAACAGATTTAGCGCCACCGGGTTGAGCAGAACTATAAAATTCCCCTATAATTAGCAAACAAACCAAAAGGGAAATATAGTTATCTGCGATTGCTCCCAACAAAAGAACGACAGAAACGCCGACCGCGCCAACTCCAACAATATAGCGCTCGTTAAACTTGTCTAGTAATTCGTCAGCTACAAGTAAGCCAATAATAGGTAGGAATTGCGCTGCTGAAGACAGCAAACCTATTTGAGAGTCACTAAGCGAGAAATCCTTCTTAAAAAATTCAGCTAAAGGACCAATCCCTTGAACAAAGAAGCAGGCTGATGCTTGAGCGATCGTGGCAACAAGCAATATAATCCATCTATAATAATTTTTTCCTATAAATTTATTATTGCTCACTCCGCCCCCTCCAATTAAAGTGTATTCCAATGAAGTAGCCTTTTTTAATGATTGCAATAATAAATTGTGTATTTTATGCTGATTACATAAAAATCTGTCCATACTATTGGTATTAATATGAAAACTAAGGAATATGCTTAATTTAAGGAAATAAGCTATTATGTGTCGTGCAAATTTGATACGCTAGCGATATAAGATAAATTTTACAAACATTGGCTCAGCCGGCATTAAGCGCTCTTCATAAAAGATGCTATATTTTGGCAAGCTTTTTCAATATAATTCTCAAAGCTTTCTTCAGTCACATAGCCCAGATGTGGCGTGCAAAGAACTCTATCTGATTGCAATAATTTGCTCCCATATACTGGCTCGCTGTCATAAACATCCAGTGCAAAGTAAGTTGAATTTTCCAAATTTAGTATTTTTTCTATCGCCCCTTTTTCAACCAAAGCTGAACGCGCTGTGTTAACAAAAATAGCATGTGGTTTCATGCTCAATAGATCATCTAATTTTATGATTTCTCTGGTTTTATCGCTTAAACGTAAATGTACGGATATAATATCAGGACGTGTAAAAAATTCATCTTTTGAATGCGTAAAATGATAACCTAAATTTTTTGCTTCTTGCGTTGAACGCTCGCTCCCATAAACTAAAATGGACATGCCAAAAGCTTGAGCATATTGAGCAACCATTTTACCAATACGCCCAAACCCGAATATTCCAAGAGTAGCCCCTTTCATTTGGTTGCCAAATGTTGTTTGCCAGCGTCCTTTTTTCATATCAGACACAGATTTATAGAGTTTTCTACGCGCAGACATAATTAAGAGCCAGGCAAATTCAGCAGCAGAAGTTGGATCTCCACCACCGTCTAATATTTCAATTCCTAAGTCTCTACAAGCTTCTATATCAATATGTGAACCTATAGGGCCTGTTTGGCAGATTAATTTTAAATTTGGCAGTTTCAGGAGAAGATTTCTATCAACTATAGTCCGCTCTCTAATTAAGATAAGAATATCTATCTCTTTGAGCTTATCTTCTAAATTACATTCTTTAGCTAAATTATTTATAACCAGCACTTCATGCGATTTCATTAATTTTGTAATAGACTGTAATGTTAGAGTGGCTTTTTGATAGTCATCTGGAATTAATATTTTCAATTTAAACCTTCCGTTTCATTCATCAATATTTGAGCTCATTATTTCATTTCTAAAACAACCAAAAAGCAATCTCATCGCTGATATTTTGACATAACACCAAGCCTATTAACAAATTATACCCCTTGATTTATTGTTATTTCTAGCAATAAGAATAGCATTAATCAGTTAGTTTTTATAAACTTTAAAACATTGCGACAAAAAGAAAAAGTTTAACTCAATAGATGGAGAATTGCGCTTTTCTCATATTCTAGAGGACGAACCTGAAGCGCTACGCTGGACTGAAGCCATGTCCCAGTTTTCTATAATAGACTACCAAGAAGGCCATACTTACGAACCATATTTTATTGTTGAAACAGAAAAAGCTACATATTTGTGCGAGATAAAGCGTGCTTCATATAAGTGTGATGTCTCTCTTTATTCGTTGAGATATCACTTATTTGTAGCATGAAGAGTAAATTTATTAAAATCATGATGAGAGGGAGATAGGAACTTTATAGGTGTATCATCATAGGATTAAGTCGTTTTGTTGAGAGCTATTTTTATTTCTGCTAAAAGGTTTTTGATATATTTAATTATTATTTCGTAATAGTGGATGTACTTTATTTTTATGTGCAAGAAAGCTGATTGATTGTGTAAAATAGCGTTCAAAAATTACATTATTTTTATCCTGTTAAGGACATTTTTTCTAGTGAGGGTTTTGCAATTGCAATGCTCTTTTTCTCATTCTAAATTTTGGTTAGAAAAAGCGTATATAGGTGTTATTTTAAATTTAAGATATGCATCTTCCATTGTTGGTGTTACTGTTGTAAAAAATGATATTTTATTTGATACGCATAAGGTGTTACCAAGAAGATCGATGTATAGATAAAATTTAGATTGTTTACAATATCTTGAAAAAACAATGGGTCAATAATTGATAATTGTGCTACGAAAGTTGTTAGATGGGCGTGTGTCAGCAATTCTTAATAAAAAGGTTTTTCTTGATAGTCGGTTTTTTTCAAAATACTGCTCTTTTTATGCAAATCTTATGTTGGTAAGCTATGCAGTTTTCGCCGGAACAGGATAATGCATTGAAGGCTGTTGCCGCGTGGTTGAAGGAAGGGCGTTCTCCTCTTTTTCGCCTTTTTGGCTATGCGGGGACGGGTAAGACGACGCTTGCGCGCTATTTTGCAGAGACAGTTGATGGTTCTGTTCAATTTGCTGCTTTTACAGGGAAGGCGGCGCAGGTTTTGCGTTCTAAAGGTGCAAGCAATGCTTGTACGATTCATTCGCTAATTTATTGTCCACGTGGTGAAGAGGAAGTTTCCGATGAAATAACAGGAAAAAAATCTATTGCTCCAACATTTACGTTAAATCGAAGAAGTGCTGCTGCACAAGCTAAACTCATTATTGTTGATGAGTGCTCGATGGTAGATGAAAAATTGGCCCGTGATTTAATGAGTTTTCGAACGCCAATTCTTGTTCTTGGTGATCCAGGTCAATTGCCTCCTATATCAGGTGGAGGCTTTTTTTCTAATGGAGAACCAGATTTTCTTCTTTCAGAAATTCATCGGCAAGCGCGAGATAATCCGATTATACGTCTTGCTATGGATGTACGTGAAGGACGCGATATTGCTTATGGTGACTATGGAGAAGCGCGCGTTGTGACACGTAAAGAGGTCAATCAACAATTGGTTTTGGATGCTGATCAGGTCTTGGTAGGGGTTAATCGTACACGCCACCTTTATAATCAGCGTTTGCGTGTGTTAAAGGGATTTACAGCAGATTATCCGCAAGCGGGAGATAAGCTGGTGTGTTTGCGAAATGATCCCATTAAAGGTTTGTTGAATGGCTCTTTATGGAAGGTGATGACTTCACAGAAGGAGACCGTTAAACCAAGTATTAATCTTCTTGTGAAACCAGAAGAAAGTGAGCGTGGTGTAGCAAAGATTAAACTTTTAAAAGCAGCGTTTGAAAACCCTGATCAAGAAATTTCATGGCAATTAAAAAAGCGATATGATGATTTTGATTATGGGTATGCATTAACGGTTCATAAGGCGCAAGGTTCTCAATGGAATAATGTCGTTTTGTTTGATGAAAGTTTTGCATTTCGTGATATGTATGCACGCTGGCTTTATACGGGAATTACCCGCGCAGCAGAGCATTTAACGATTGTTCGATAGAGAAAATGTGTGTATCATCCCAGTTTCAGATAGAAAATGCCTTTTTTCTATCTTGTTACACACTATAAAAAATGGAAATGGGCATGGCGGTAAAACTTTCGGTTAATCTTAATGCTGTTGCTGTTTTGCGTAATCGACGTAATCTTCCGTGGCCAAGTATAACAAATATTGGGCATATAGCGCTTGCTGCTGGAGCAGCAGGTTTGACGGTTCATCCGCGCCCTGATGAAAGGCATATTCGTTTTGCGGATTTACCAGATATATACTGTTTAATAAAGAACACTTTTCCTACTGCTGAGTTTAATATTGAAGGTTATCCCAGTGATCAATTTTTGGATATCGCTAAAAACTATGCGGATCAGATTACCCTTGTTCCTGATGATCCAGATCAGTCAACGTCTGATCATGGTTGGAATTTTGCTCATGATGCAGAATTTTTAGCACCTATTATTCAGAATTTAAAAAACAGAAAGATTCGTGTATCCCTTTTTGCTAATCCTACTGTCGATGGTCTTGATATTGCTAAAGCAATGGGCGCTGATCGTGTGGAATTTTACACGGGACCTTACGGTGGTGCATTTCAGGATAAAACAAAACAAGATCAAGAGCTCAATAAACTTGTTTTAGCAGCAAGAAGAGCAAAAGAATTGCAGTTAGGTATAAACGCAGGGCATGATCTGACACTTATGAATCTTCCTGCTCTTGTCAAAAATATTCCTTGGCTTGATGAAGTTTCTATTGGCCATGGGCTCATTGCTGATGCATTAGAGTATGGAATACATGAGACTGTTCAGCGTTTTATCCGGTTGTTATCGTAATCTTTTTCTCTCTATAAAAATTGGAAAAGAAATTTTTATAGAGGTTTGCCAATTTATCTTAAAAAACAATTTTATATATGTTGATATAAATAGCACTATTATCGTGCATTATAAATATTCTATTGTTCCTCTATTTATTGGTTGCTTTCTATCTTTTGTTTTTGAGTGCATACGATGTTTTTTATTTGTACTATCCATTATGAGGAAGTTTTAAAATCTTCTTATTATAATTTCTTTGAATGGAGAAGAAGTAGGGTTTTGAAAGTATTTCCCTTATAAAGGAGTGCGTAGGATTTTAATGGATTAATACACAAATTTTCTTGATATTGGAGCTCATTTTTGGGTTATCTGTAAATAGTATAACGTAAAATCTCCTTATGAATAAGCTTAATGCAATAGGAGCTGTTAAATAGAATGATGATATCGACTTGTAGCTTTATGAAGTAAAGAGAGTGATGTGCAATAAATCTTACACTATTATAGGGAATTTTTGAAAAGGGCTTGAGCATATTAAAATTTTTTTATAAGGCGCCATAAATGGATAACATAATAGCCGTATGGGGGCTTCTTCGTGTGAGAGGCGTGGGTATTAAAAGAACGTAAAAAGTAAAAACATCCTCTCTATTATTCTAAAGATATTGTTGTATATGCTTTTGAAGGTTGTATTAAAACAATACTTGTTATTTTGTAATTTTTCTTGCTATCCGTATTGATTTGGTTCATGTTAAAAATTGTGTGTTGTATCTTAATTTTTAGAATATAGCGTTTTGTTGCACGATAAAAGAGTAGAATATTAGCTAAATTTTCTTTAGAAATCTTATTTTGTGTAATTATTGTTTTTGTAGAATAGCAGTTGAAGTTTATTTGGGGATCCGTATATGTTTTAGGAATGTTTGGGGACTACAGTTTTTTCTATGCAATATGTAAACTTTAAAATTATTCAATTGCTGTGTTCTTATAAGCGGTGTTTTTTGTCTTTATAAGTGTGTGATGCACTGTAGATAATGTTTCTTATTGAATAAAAGTAATCTGAAATCCAGTTTAAATAGAGAAAGAAGGAATTTTTTATGCGTGTTTATTATGATCGTGATGCGGATGTTAATCTCATTAAAGGGAAAAAAGTAGCCATTGTTGGTTATGGTTCTCAAGGGCGTGCGCACGCTTTAAACTTGAAAGATTCTGGTGTTAAAAATGTGCAAATAGCTTTGCGTTCAGGGTCGGAAACAGTAAAAAAAGCCATGGCTGATGGTTTTGAAGTGGTGAGTGTTGCTGAAGCAGCAAAATGGGCAGATCTCATCATGATGGCAACACCAGATGAATTGCAAGCTGATATTTATAAGGAACATATTCATGATCATTTACACGATGGGGCAGCGATTGCTTTTGCGCATGGTTTGAGCATTCATTTTGGCTTGATTGAACCTAAAAAAAACGTTGATATTGTGATGATTGCTCCTAAAGGTCCAGGGCATACAGTTCGTCATGAATACCAACGGGGTTGTGGTGTTCCTTGCTTAATAGCGGTGGCGCAAGATGCTTCAGGGCATGCACATAATGTAGCATTATCTTATGCATGTGGACTTGGTGGTGGACGTGCTGGGGTGATTGAAACAACATTTAAAGAAGAGTGCGAAACTGATCTTTTTGGTGAACAAGCGGTTCTTTGTGGTGGTCTTGTTGAATTGATTCGAGCAGGTTATGAAACATTAACACAAGCAGGTTATGCGCCGGAAATGGCTTATTTTGAGTGTTTGCATGAGGTTAAACTGATTGTTGATCTCATGTATGAAGGGGGCATTGCAAATATGAATTATTCGATTTCTAATACAGCTGAATGGGGTGAATATATGTCTGGTCCACGTGTGATTACGGATGAAACCAGAGCAGAAATGAAACGTATATTGAAAGATATTCAAACGGGTAAATTTACATCGAATTGGATTCAAGAATATAAAGCTGGTGCTGCTCATTTTAAAAGTATGCGGCGTTTAAATGATAATCATCCTATTGAAGAAGTTGGTAAAAAACTTCGTTCTATGATGCCTTGGATAAAATCGAATGCTTTGGTTGATAAAGAGCGTAATTGAAGATTCTACAGAGATATTTTGTCAATAGCTTTTATAATTTTATAGATAAATATCAAAAAAAGGGTAACTTTAGTTACCCTTTTTTATATGTTTTTGGAAACATAAGCTTTATTTTTTAATTTTTTGCATAATTCTTTTTCCCAAAAAGAAAGTATACAATTCCTAAAAATATGAACCATGCTGGAGTGTATTTTAAAGCTATGGCAGTGTCAGCTTCTAATGACAATAAATAGATAATGAATGCAAAGAAAACAAGAAGCGCCCAACACATAACAACACCTCCTGGCATTTTATAAGGAGAGACAGTATGCTGGAGAGGACGATTGCGGCGATAGACGATATAGCTGATCAAAATGATAGACCATACAAATATAAACAAAGTTGCGGCAATTGTCGTAACAATTGTAAAAGCAGCTATGAGTGTTTGAGATAACGATACAACGGCATAACCAAATAAGATGCATATACATGAAAAGAATAATGCGTTGGCTGGAACGTGGTTACGAGAAAGTTTTCCTAAAAATTTAGGAGCACCTTTTTGTGTTGCTAGCCCATATATCATACGGCTGGTAGAAAAAATTCCACTATTTGCTGAAGATGCGGCAGCTGTGAGGACAACAAAGTTCATCAAACCTGCAGCAGTTGGGATACCAATAAGTGCATACATTGTTACAAATGGGCTTTTTTCTGGACTGATTTGATCCCACGGCGTCACAGACATAATCACAAGAAGAGAGAATATATAAAAGAATACAATGCGGATTGGTATTGAATTAACAGCCTGTGGTAAAGCTTTTTGAGGCTCTTTTACTTCAGCAGCAGCTGTTCCAGCGAGTTCAATGCCAACAAAAGCAAAAATAACAATTTGAAATCCAGCAAAAAAGCCTGTAATTCCTCGCGGAAAAATATTCCCACCGTTCCATATATGGTTAAGAGAAGCAACCGTACCGTTTGGAGAGACAAAACCGGTAAAGATCATATAAAATCCTACAACGATTAGGACTAGAATTGCTACGATTTTGATAAAACCAAACCAAAACTCAAGTTCGCCAAATAGTTTTACGGCGACGAGGTTAAGAATTAAAAAGGACATAAGACCAATTATAACAGGAATCCACGGATTGAGCTCAGGCCACCAAAAGTGTGTATAAGTGACAATAGCAATAATTTCAGCAGTTCCAGTGACAATCCAACACAACCAATATGTCCAGCCGATAAAGAATCCGGCACATGGCCCTAGAAGATCGGTTGAGAAGTCAATAAAAGATCGGTATTGTGTATTAGAAAGCAATAACTCTCCCATAGCACGCATGACAAAGTATAGAGCACAACCAATAATTGCATAAACGAGTAGAATTGAGGGGCCTGCTACACTGATTGTTTTTCCTGATCCCATGAAGAGACCTGTTCCAATCGCTCCACCAAGGGCTATAAGTTGTATGTGTCGGTTATGTAGTCCACGTTGCAATTTCTTCTTAGGTTTTTTTTCTAAATTTTGTTTGTTCATTTTTGGGGAGTTCTCCTTAGTTATTTTTAAATAAAAATTACCCTAAAAAAGGTAATTCCTTCTATCGGAACACGCTATGGTTAAGGAGTAAAGGAATTTTTTTCTATGACTATATGTGAATAAAGCAAAAACATTATTAATTAATGGAATAATTATTTTATATATAAGAAAAAAAAGATAAATTGTATTATATTTTTTTGATTTTTTATGTTTTATACATAAGTAATATATATAATATATAATATAATTTATATTATATATTATTATTATATGTATATAAATAATAATATATATTTATGTATATTTGTTTATAGTAATTTTTATATAAATATCTTTATATTTAAAATTATTTATTTATAGATATTGTTATCTATATAAAAATATAAATAAAATTGTAAATTTATTAAATATAAAACTTTGTATATAAATAAAATAAGTTTAAATGGTTAAACTATTATTTAAAACATTAAAAAATATATTTAAAATTTACACTTAAGTATTAATATTTAAAATTTATTACAAATAGAAAAATATTTTCATAGAATCTTTTTTTATTGCAGATAGCTATTAAGATATATTCTGTTTAGAGCTATATTTTTAATTTTGATAAAAAATTGAATATAAATTTTTTGGGGGGGAAAGTTTTAGATAAATCTCATGTTTTATTAGTAAACAATGTCAGTGAAGTTTATAGAGAATTTTTTACAGAATAGCTCGTTTCTTATCCTATTGTGCAGTAAAATACTGTTGTGTAGAGTAGTGATATAAAGCATATAACATTTTACGCATTAAGTATTTTTAGAATGGGTGGTGAGTGTTCAGGGCAGGGCTAGCCCATAGAGCCTTATGTAGGTGAACCATATAAATGATCAGCAGCATTCCCCCTTAATAAGCCGGATTGTTTACAAACCGGTGCCGGTAGGAATCGTCGTTTTTTGATGTTTGGGGAGGAGGTTAAGTAGAAAAAGGGTAACTAAAATTACCCTTTTTTGAGATGTTTTTATGTATAGACTTTATTTGTTACCTTGAGTTATTTTTTTCTTTACAAACATAAAATACATTATACCTAAGAAAACAAACCAGAATATACTATATTTTAAGGCTAGTAGAGTATCAGCTTCTAATGTCAACAAATAGAGCATGAAAACAAAGAAAACTAAAATTATCCCACACATGATAACACCTCCTGGCATTTTATAAATGGATTCAGCGTGTAGATGAGGGCGATTGCGACGATACACAATATAGCTAATCAAAATTACAGACCATACGAATAAAAATGCAATAGCTGAAATGCTTGTCACAATTGTAAAAGCACTTATGAGGCTTGGAGAGAGTGAGGCAATTGTATACCCTATTAAAATACATAAACAGGAAAAGAATAGAGCATTGGCTGGAACATGGTATCTGGAAAGTTTACCTAAAATTGGAGGTGCACCTTTTTGTGTTGCAAGTCCATATATCATACGGCTGGTAGAAAAAATACCACTATTTGCTGAAGAGGCAGCTGAGGTAATAACGACAAAGTTTACCAAGCCAGCAGCTATCGGAATGCCTGCAAGCCAAAACATCGAGACAAAGGGGCTTTTATCTGGAACAATTTGATCCCAAGGTGTGACAGACATAATTACAGCGAGAGAAAAAATGTAAAAGAGTACAATACGGATCGGTATTGCATTAATTGCTTTGGGGAGAACTTTTTTAGGTTCTTTTACTTCAGCAGCGGTTGTTCCAGCAATTTCTATACCAACAAAAGAAAAAATGGCAATTTGAAATCCAGCAAAAAAACCTGTCATTCCTCGCGGAAAGATATTGCCATCGTTCCATACGTGATTGAGAGAAGCAACCGTACCATTGGGAGAGGTAAAGCCCGTAACGATCATATAAAATCCCACAACAATTAATGCTAAAATTGCGACGACTTTGATAAGACCAAACCAGAATTCAAGTTCACCGAATAGTTTCACGGCAAAGAGGTTAAAGATTAAAAAGACACTAATGCAGGTAAAAACGGTAAACCATGGATTGAGTGTTGGCCACCAAAAGTTCATATAAGTGATGATGGCAATAATGTCAGCAGCTCCAGTTACAACCCAGCTCAACCAATAGCTCCAGCCAACAAAGAAAGCGATTCCCGGTCCTAGCATATCGGTTGAAAAATCAATAAGAGATCGGTATTGTGAATTAGAAAGCAACAATTCTCCCATAGCACGCATGACAAAGTATAGAGCAAAACCGATAATAGCATAAACGAGTATGATGGAAGGACCTGCTACACTAATTGTTTTTCCTGCCCCCATGAAGAGACCTGTTCCAATAGCACCACCAATGGCTATAAGTTGTACATGTCGGTTGTGTAGTCCACGCTGTAACTTATTCTGAGAATTATCTTTTAAATTTTGTTTGTAGCTCATTTTTTGGGGGTTCCCTTTAATTATTTTGAGATTAAATTACACTAAAAAAGCATTATTTTGTATCGAAGCATGATATAAATGAGGTGTAAAGGAAAAAAACGTTTTTTATGATTTTGTGTGGATAAAGAAAAGAATATGTTTTAGGAATATGCTTTTGAAAAAAGAGAATGTTGTCCTCTTAAATAACGTAACAGATATTTGAATGGGGAGCTTTTTATTGTTATGAATAACAAATTAATTGTTCATTAAAAGACGTGGGGCTTTTAAAATTATTTCAGAAAGTTGTCAGGAGTTTTTATAATTTTTTGAAACTTATTATTTGTAATCAGTGCATTATTTATTATTATTCATAATGGTGAGAGTTTACTTTTTGCTCAAGTAGCACTCGAGAGTTCTCATCTTAGTTTAAGAAACAATTTTTAATGGAAAATTAAAATGATTTTTAAATCATTTTTTTGTTTGTATGGTGCTATCATAAATCAAAAAGTTACTTTTGTTTCATAAACGAAAAGAGGAATATCATAGCTTATTTTTTTAAAAGTGATGAATAAGGATTTTGTTTAGATATTGGTAACATTTTATAAAATGTTGCGAGAAACTCACATTGTTTACACAAAGTTTACACAAACGTCCTTGAGAGTATGATAAAGAAATGCAACGTAATTCAGTTATACAAAGAAAAAAGAACTGGGGATTGTATAAGCTCTGTTAGAGATTGAGCTATTCATAGTGAGAGACAGAATCAGGAAAAGATTGCTCTATTAACTTTACAATTTGTTATCAAAGATAAAACTGTTCCTGTCGCAATGTTAATCGAGCCTTTTACCCGCTGCTTTTTTAAGGCGGTACTGGCAAATGATATAAAAATGGTCATTAAAGTAAACCATGCAAAGATGTTGAAAGAATGTATTGTGACAAGTTCAAAACCTTTTTTAATGCTACCTCCAGAAGCTAAGAATTTTGGAAAAGCTGCTATGTAAAATATAGATACTTTGGGGTTTAGTATTTGTGTCAGAAAACCGTCCATATAGCTGGTTAAAAGCTTTGTTTAACTCGTAGCATGCTTTTCATTCGTTGAACTTCTTTCTTTTGAATTTAAGCTGTGTATTCCAGATTTAATTGATTTAAAGCCCATGTATAATAAATAGCTGCCACCCATGAGTTTTACTAAAAAAAACAGCGTTTTGTTGTTGAGAATGAGCGCTGATACACCTAGGTGTGGAAAATGCCCCATGCACATATGTTGCTGTACACAATCCTAAAACGTTTACAAATGCGTTCTTTCTTCCCAATCTCGTTGCATTATCGATGATAAGGGCCATATTCGGCCCCGGTGAGATGACTAAAAAAAATGAAACAATGAAAAAGGTCAGTATTTGATGATTCATTTTACTTTTAGCTCTGAAATTAATTGATTTTCGAGATACAATTCTATTCTGTCAAACTGAGAAAGTTTTCCGACACCCTGTGGAGTGCCTGTGTATATGAGATCACCACGTCTTAGCTGAATGTAGTGACTTAAAAATGAGATTACCTTCTCAAAGTTAAAGATCATATTTTTCGTATTGCCAACTTGTCTTGTTTCGCCATTTAACTTCATTGCAAAGGTTATTGGGTTGTTTATTTTTTCCTTGTTTATGAAGTCAGAGACGTATGCGGCGCCTTTAAATCCTTTCGATAAAAGCCAAGGAAGCTTTTTTTCTTTCAGTTTTGTTTGCAAATCCCGCGCTGTGAGATCAAGACCTATTGCTACGGCATCATAGCATTCTTCTGCTTCTTCCTCCATGATCATGAAAGCGTCCTTTGAGATTTTGAGTACAATTTCGGTTTCAAAATGTATTTCTTTGGAAAAATTAGGGAGATAAATTTCATTGCCTAAAACGAGTGAACTTTTTGGCTTGCTAAAGATAACAGGTTCATCTTCAACAACATTACCTAGTTCATGAACATGTTCAACATAATTGTATCCAACACAGTAGATGTCATTTATCATGGGAGCCCTCCAAATTTTTCATTTTCTCTTTGTATAGGCAAGAGAAAACTTTGCAAACAACATTTTTTCTTATATCGCGTTTTGCGTTTTCTGGAAAAGAAGCATTATGTGGGTTAATGACTAACCACGATGACAGCCCTTCGCATTATCCTCTTTTGAAGAGTGCTCAATCTTATAGTCTTTGAGATTATTTTCATTTTGATTGCTAATCTCCTGAAATGACTTTATTACTTAAAGAGTAATTTTGCTCGTCTACGCAGCGATTAGTAGGGTCTGAAAGCCCTAAAGTTCGATCATAAATGAGCCCACTCTGTGGGTGTCTCGGAATTATGGGATATTTTTCTATATCTAGGTGCTATGAGCACTAAAAGTAAAAATCTGGTTCGTATTCAATACTTTCAGGCTCTCGGAATACTAATGCGAGGGTGCTCGCAACCGGCGGGGGACTTGAAAGTGAAAAGCAAAAAGCCACATTTTAACGACATTTCTATAGGCAAAAAATCGCTTTCAAAGAAAAATGCTGGGAATGTCGTAAAAGCAATTAGGGCACCAATTAGGGATAACTTTTCAACAAATCCAAAAGTATGAGAAAGTCTGTGATGATTAAAAAGAAGCAGACCGTGGCAAACTTATTATGGCATTTGGAACGGAGAAGATTTTTACCAGCTTTAAGATAGCACAACAAATAGCCGGAACTGGAGAGCGTGTTTTGTTTCTCGTGCCTTTTCTGGCTTTGATGTCATAAACGATAAGAGAATGGACACGCTATACAGAAGTACTGTTTCATTCCTTTGTGGTGTATTCTGATACATAAGTTGGCAAGCGTCGTAAAACAAAGATGCTGTTGTCGAACTTGATGTCTCAGATCTTGGCTCTATCAGCTACCAACGGATGTTCAAAAGCTTTGAAAAAAACAAATAAAGTCTTAGCGAATGCAATGACCGTGGTGTTTGCTACTTACCAATTAATCCAAGTGATTGCGGATGCGCAAGAGAAATACGGTTTATCAGAATTTGATCTGATCATTTATGAAGCAGCGCAGGTTAAGGCAGATAAGGTAGAACCTTTGGTTGTAGAAGCCAAGGAAGTAGCTGAGACTGCGAAGATAACAGCGGAAGAAGCGATGAATGTTGCGGAGCAAGCAAAAGAAGAGGCTGATACGACGAAGCAAGGGCTTGGAGAGGTCAAGAGTTCATTAGACACGGTGACAGCAACGACAAATTCTGCGAA